>URMI01000070.1 GCA_900548845.1 uncultured Clostridia bacterium
GACGACGAGCACGCCCTTCTCTTCGGGCGTATAGCTGCTCCAGGTGAGGTACTTTTCCACGAACCGGCCGATGTTTTCCCGCCACAGCGGCCCGTGCAGAGGAAGAAGAACCTTGATGTCGAGCCCTGCCGCCTTTTTGAGGACGCTCTGCACCTGAACGCCGTATTTTCCGACGATGTTGATATAGTATCTTCTCGCATCGTCCAAAAAGTCGTGCTCGAAATCGACTTCGTCCGCCCAAACGCTGCCGCCGAGCGCCCCGAACGTACCGAAGGCGTCCGCCGAGAAGAGCGCGCCCGTTTTTAGATCAAAGCTCATCATGACTTCCGGCCAATGCACCATGGGCGCAAAGACGAATTTGAAGGTGTGCCTGCCCGTCGAGAGCTCGTCGCCTTCTTTGACGAGCAGCCTTTCGCCCACGCAGCAGCCGTAGTTTTTGAGCATGCCGTCTATCTTCTGATTGCAGACAACGGTGGCTTCGGGATGGCGCAGGAGCACTTCGGAAAGCGTCGACGAATGGTCGGGCTCCATGTGATGGACGACGATATAGTCGAGCTTCCTGCCGCCCAGAACGTGCTCCACGTTTTCGAGGAACTGTTCGGAGACGGCATGATCGACGGTATCGAAGAGCGCCGTCTTCTCGTCGAGAAGGAGATAGGAATTGTAGGAGACGCCGCGCGGGACGGGATAGACGTTCTCAAAGAGGGAGAGCCGCCGATCGCTCGCGCCGACATAGAAAAGATCTTCCAAGACAGCAACGGTATTGTGCATGGTATCCTCCGCGGCGCAGCGCGCCGCAAAACATTCTTTTTCGCTTATTATATACCATTTTGCCCGAAAAATCAAGCGGGCAGCGCGCAAAATCAAAAATCCCGCCCGCGGGGATAGCGGACGGGGAATGTTACTGCTGTTTGCCCTTGACTTTCATGATGCGCACGAGGGCGGCGCGTTCATTCTCGCTCAGTTTCTCGCGGATGTAGGCGATGGTCTCTTCGAGCTGCGGGATCATGACGTATTCGAGCGCGTTGACGCGCCGCTTGTTGCGTTCGATCTCGTCTGCAAGCATGCGCACCGACTTTTCCACTTCCGCGAGCCGCAGAAGTTTGGGAAAGAGCGCCGTGACCATGCTCACCGAATAGTCCGCCTCGCTCGTGATCTCGAAAAAGGCATAGGGAAGCCCCGCGCCGCCGCTCTGGGAGAGGGCGATCCTGGGGACGTCGAGGCCCATCACGCTCGTAACGGAGCACTCCGCGCGCACCGAGGAAGCGGGCAGCGCGAACGCCGTTTCGGCACGGTAGGCGGGCGTCACCGAACGCGCCACCTGGAACTGCCCCAAGATGCGCGCAAGCTCCCCTTCCACCTCGCGGCGGAGGGCAAGGTTCTCGCGCGCCATCACGGTGAAGCGGCGGATCATCTCGTCCGACTTATCCTTTAAGAGCTTGTGCCCGCGCACGGCGGTCGAAAGGCGCGCTTTGAGCTTTTTGAGCTCCATGCGCGTGGGGTTGACGTTGAGCCTTGCCATCTCACTCCTCCGCCTTGCCGTGCAGGTACTTTTCGATGTACTGCGTGCGGATGCGTTTGAGTTCGCTCTCGGGCAGGATGCGGAGGAGCTTCCAGCCGAGATCGAGCGTCTCTTCGATGGAGCGGTCGGTCTCGAAGCCCTGCCCCAGATACTCCTTCTCGAACGCCTCTGCAAACTTTGCATACAGCTTGTCCGTCTCGGTGAGGGCGGCTTCGCCGAGGATGGCGGAAAGTTCCTTGCTCTCCTTGCCGCGCGCATACGCCGCAAAGAGCTGGTTCAGCGTATCCGCATGGTCTTCGCGCGTCTTGCCCGCGCCGATGCCCTTGTCTTTGAGGCGGGAAAGCGAAGGCAGCACGTCGATGGGCGGGTTGATGCCCTTCTTGTAAAGATCGCGCGAGAGGATGATCTGCCCCTCGGTGATGTAGCCAGTCAAATCGGGGATGGGGTGCGTCTTGTCGTCCTCGGGCATGGTGAGGATGGGGATCTGCGTGATAGAACCCTTGCACCCGCGGATACGGCCCGCGCGCTCGTAGAGCGAGGCGAGGTCGGTGTAAAGATAGCCGGGGTACCCTCTGCGGCCGGGAACTTCGCGCCGCGCCGCCGACACTTCGCGGAGCGCTTCCGCATAGTTGGTCATATCCGTCATGATGACGAGGACGTGCATCCCGCAGTCGAAGGCAAGATACTCCGCGCAGGTAAGGGCGAGGCGGGGCGTTGCGATACGCTCGACGGCAGGGTCGTTTGCAAGGTTGGTGAAGAGCACCGTGCGTTCGATGGCGCCCGTGCGGCGGAATTCCTCCGCAAAGTACTGCGACTCCTCGAAGGTGATGCCGATGGCGGCGAAGACGACGGCGAACTCGCTCTCGCCCGAGCGCACTTTGGCCTGGCGGGCGATCTGCGCGGCGAGCTCCGCGTGAGGCAGGCCGCTCATCGAGAACACGGGCAGCTTCTGCCCGCGCACGAGGGTGTTGAGGCCGTCGATCGCGGAGATGCCCGTCTGGATAAACTCGTTGGGGTAATCGCGGGCGGCGGGATTGATGGGCTCGCCGTTGATGTCCATCATCTTTTCGGGGAGCACGGGCTCTCCCCCGTCGCGGGGGTTGCCCATACCGTCGAAGACGCGCCCGAGCATATCGCGCGAGACGGCGAGCTCCTGCGCGTGCCCCAAAAAGCGCGCGCGACTCTCGGACATCTGCAAGCCCTGCGAATTTTCAAAGAGCTGCACGACAGCGCGGCTCTTATCGATCTCAAGCACCTTGCCGCGGCGGAGAGAGCCGTCCTTTCCCACGATCTCCACAAGTTCGTTGTAGGTGACCCCTTCGACGCCGTCGACGAGCATCAGAGGCCCGACGACTTCGCGGATGGTCTTGTATTCCTTAAACATCCTCTTCCCCTCCCTGTGCGACCGCCTTGAGTTCGGCGTTCATCTCGCTGAAAATTCCGTCGAAGGAAGCAAGCTCCTCTTCGGGAATGTACTTGGCTCTGCCGATCTTCTCGCGGCAGGGGCAGGCGAGGATGTCGGAAAAGTCGGCATAAGCGTCGACCGCCTCGCCCGCCAAGCGGTTGTATTCGTAGATGAGGCGCAGCATCAAAAGCTGCTTTTTCATGGAGGTGAAGGTATCCACCTCGTGGAAGGCGTTCTGGTGGAGATAGTCCTCGCGGATCATCTTGGCGGTCTCCATCGTGAGGCGGTCGCGCGCGGAGAGCGCGTCCATGCCCACGAGGCGCACGATCTCGTCGAGGGCGGCTTCTTCCTGCAAGGTCGTCATCACGAACTGGCGGTATTTGAGGAAATCTCTCCCCACCTCTTCGTCGTACCACTCCTTCATCTTGTCGGCATAGAGCGAATAGCTCACGAGCCAGTCGATGGCGGGGAAGTGGCGCTTGTAGGCAAGGGAAGCGGAGAGCCCCCAGAACACCTTGACGATGCGCAAGGTCGCCTGCGAGACGGGTTCGCTCAGATCGCCGCCGGGAGGCGAGACGGCGCCGATCGCCGTAACGGAGCCCGAGCGTCCGTCGCGGCCCAGCGTTTTGACGATGCCCGCACGCTCGTAAAATTCTGCAAGACGGCTCGCAAGATAGGCGGGATAGCCTTCGTCGCCCGGCATCTCTTCGAGGCGGCCGCTCATCTCGCGCAGAGCTTCCGCCCAGCGGGAGGTGGAATCTGCCATGATCGCGACGTTGTAGCCCATGTCGCGGAAATATTCTGCAATGGTGATGCCCGTATAGATGGACGCCTCGCGCGCCGCCACGGGCATATCGGAGGTGTTCGCGATGAGCACGGTGCGCTTCATCAGCGGTTCGCCCGTCTTGGGGTCTTTGAGTTCGGGGAATTCGTTGAGGACGTCCGTCATCTCGTTGCCGCGTTCGCCGCAGCCGACGTAGACGATGATGTCCGCCTCCGCCCACTTCGCGAGCTGGTGCTGGACGACCGTCTTGCCGCTGCCGAAGGGCCCGGGGACTGCCGCCACGCCGCCGCAGGCGATGGGAAAGAGGGTGTCGATGACGCGCTGGCCCGTGATCATGGGCTGCGTGGGCGAAAGCTTCTCGCGGTACGGCCTCCCTTTGCGGACGGGCCACTTGCGGAGCATACACACCTTCTCCTCCCCCGTCTCGTTGCGGAGGACGCACACCGTATCGGTGACGGTGAATTCGCCCTCTTCGATGGAAGTCACTTTGCCGTGCATGCCGTTTGGCACGAGGATGCGGTGGGAGACGATCTCCGTCTCCTGCACGGTGCCGAGGATATCGCCCTCTTCGACGACGTCGCCCGCCTTGACGGCAGGGACGAAGTGCCATTTGCGCTCTCTGTCGAGGCTGTTGACGGAGACGCCGCGCGAAATGCGGTTGCCGCTCTTAAAAAAGAGCGTTGTAAGCGGGCGCTGGATGCCGTCGAAAATGCCCGTCAGAAGCCCCGGTCCGAGCTCCGCCGAGAGCGGTTCGCCCGTCGAGACGACTTCTTCCCCGGGGCCTAAGCCGCTCGTCTCCTCATACACCTGCACGGACGCCCTGTCGCCGCGCATTTCGATGATCTCGCCGATGAGGCCGAGTTTGGAAACGCGGACGACGTCGTACATCTTGGCGTCCGCCATGCCCTCTGCGATGATGAGGGGGCCCGAAACCTTTACCGTTTTACCTATATTGCTCATTGATGAGTCTCCTCAGATGATCCCCGCGGCGCGACGCCCAAAAAGATGTCGATGCCGAGCGCGCGCTCCGCTGCGCCCCTTACGAGCTCTTCGCCCAAGCCCGCGCCGCCCTTCCCCGAAGGGATGGGGAGCACGACGGGATAGGGCGTCTCGTCGAACCGCTTCAAAAAATCAGCGAGCGGGCGCGCCAGCTCCTCGGTGAGAAAGATCACCTCGTAGTCCTTCGCGATCTTGCGGAGGATATCGCGCGCCTTCTTCTCGTTTTCGGCAGCGAACGCCGAAACGCCTGCCGCCTGGAATACCATGATGCTGTCGCCGTCGCCGACGATCGCCATTTTACCGGTCATATGACCTCCCGATCGAATGCGGCTTTCCGCCGCCTTGTTCAGCCGTCTCTATCTGTTATACGCCGCCCTTGTTTATCGTACGGAAAGCAGATACGAGCAAGACGCGTCCGCAGCCGAACGATGCCGCGGTCCGACAAAGTATTGCGACGTATATGCTTTTCGCACTTATGTCAGCGTTATAAAATACCTCTGAGGCGTGCTTTGATGTCTGCCGCAGGCATCCCCGCCAGAAGGCACACAAGAAGGATGCGCACGTCGGCGTTTTCCGCACGGCGGCGGATGACGTAGAGCAGGAAGGGATCGCGCCCCTCTTTGCTGTAACGCGCATGGCGGTAGAAGTCCGTTTCGAGATCGTCCGCCGCTTTTTCTGCCTCCGAGAAGGGCTTTTTTGCCCGTTTTGCGGCAAAGCACAGCTTTGCGAGCGCTTCGTACGGCGTGCCGTTCAGCGTGCGCTCCCCCTTTTCGGGGTCGGAAGAGAACAGGCCCGCAAGCTTTTCCTTTCTGAGCGTGCCGCCCGTCACGAACACCGCCTCCGCCCCCTCCCTGTCTGAAGCGCGGAGATAGGATAGAATGTTCTCCGTATCCGCTTTGAGGGCGATGAGCTTCTTCAAGGAGCGGTTTTTCGTGCAGGAAGCTGCAAGATGCGCAAAGAGCGCGCGTTCGAAGAGGACGCCGAGCTGAACGCCCGCCCCCTCCTTGTTCTCGTCGAGGAGCGCTTTGCCCTCTTCGAGCGCCTTTTTAAGCTCCCCCGAAAGGGGCGAAAAGTCGCCCGCCTCGATGCAGGAAGCGATGCGCTCCGCAGGCACGAGCCCGTCGGGCGCGAGCAGCCCCGTTGCGTCCTTCCCCAACGCGTGCGCCTTCAGAAGCGCCTTGCCGTTGTGGAAATCGCGCGGAGCGAGGAAATATTCGAGCTCTGCCTCAGAGGGCGCGTAAGTGCGGATGAATTCGTCGAGATCGCGCTCTTCCGCCGAGATCATCGCCTCGAACTCGTACACCGAAGAGGCGGCGTTGAAGCCGTAGCCCGCCTCCGTGAGGGCGCGGAAGACGTCCTCCGCGCTCATTTCCGCGAAGCGGGTGAGGCGCTCTCCGAAGAGGCGCTTCTCTTTGACGGCGATGACGCCGTTTGTGAAACCGCTGTCCATCATATCACTTTTTGCCGGGGAAGAGCATCC
>URMI01000071.1 GCA_900548845.1 uncultured Clostridia bacterium
GTAGGCGAGATAGGAAAAGAGCAGTTCGACAAGCCCCGCGTACACCTCCTGCGTGCCCTTGACGACGGCGTAGATGAGATTATCCATCAGATTGCGGATGGGGAAGTTGTTCTGCGTGCGGAAGAAGAGGTATTCCGCTTCGCCGCCGTCGTCGAAATTGCCCGAAAGAAAGCCGCTCATCACGGGATTGTTGCTCACACGGCGGAAGATGACGCGGAGAAGGGCATCCGAGACGATGAAATTGATGCCGATATCTTCCTGCCCCGCCCGCTTGATGGAATGGCGGGCATGGCGGTTGAGGAAGAGGATGTCGCCGCGCTCCAGCGTGATGACCTCTTTCCCGATGACGTGCGAAATGCGCCCCGCATAGACGTACATGAATTCGAGATAGTCATGTCCGTGTTCGGGGAAATCGACAAACCGCGTGTGCGGACGGAGATCGAGCTCCTTCCCTTCCAGAAATTTGGCGCTGTTGACGATGAAGCGGTCGGAAGTGGTATAATCTCCCCGCTGCAGCGATTTGCCGCGTAAAATATCCTGCTCCTCGCGCGTGAGGCGGGAGAGTTGTCCGATGATGGCGCTGTCCATATGTTCATCTTAACACAAAATTCGAAAAATGTCAAGTGAGGGCGGAAAAAAGCAAAAATTACGTCCTTGTTTCATCTGAAAAGCGTGTTATAATAGGATCAAACGATAAGGGAGACACAACACATGAAATACTTTCTTGCGATCGACATCGGCGCTTCGAGCGGCAGGCACATCGTCGGCCACGAAGAAGAGGGGAAGCTTAAAACGGAGGAAGTCTATCGATTTCCCAACGGCGTGAAGGAAGAGAACGGGCATCTCGTTTGGGATATCGACGCGCTCTTTTCCCATGTGAAAGCGGGCATCAGGGCGGCGTTTGAGAAACATCCTCAGATCGAGAGCCTTGCGATCGACACCTGGGCGGTCGACTATGTGCTCTTCAAAGGAGATGAGGAAGTGCGCCTCTGCTACGCCTACCGCGACGGCAGGACCAAGCAAGCCATCGAGGCGGTACACGCCAAAGTGCCCTTCGAAACGCTGTATGAACGCACGGGCATCCAATTCCAGCCCTTCAATACCATTTATCAGCTCACCGACGACAGGATGCAGGGAAGGCTTGAGGGCGTCACAGGGTTTCTGATGATCCCCGAATATCTTTCCTATAAGCTCACGGGCGCCGGCGCGCACGAATACACCAACGCGACGACGACGGGGCTCGTCAATGCAAAGACGGGCGAATATGATAAAGAGCTCATCCGGACGCTTGGCCTGCCCGAAACTTTGTTCGGCGCGATCGTGCAGCCCGGATATGAACTCGGCGGACTGCTTCCCGAAATTCAAGCCGAGGTAGGGGGAAACACCAAAGTCATCCTCTGCGCCTCGCACGATACGGCAAGCGCCGTTGAGGGCATCCCCATGCAGGAGGGGGCATATCTTTCGAGCGGCACCTGGTCGCTGCTCGGCATCCGCGCCAAAGAGCCCATCTGCACCCCTGCCGCCTGCAAGGCAAACTTTACGAACGAGGGCGGCGTCGGTTATATCCGTTTTCTCAAAAACATCATGGGCATGTGGGTCATCAACCGCTTAAAGGCGGAGCTGTGCCCCGAAAAGACCTTCGACGAAGCCATGTACGCGGGCAAGGAGAGCAGTTTTGACGGCCTTGTAGACGTCAACGACGAGCGGTTCCTTGCGCCCGAGAGCATGAAGGCAGCATTCGACAGTGCATTCCCCGAAGGGAAGGGTCCCAAGGAATTCGGCGACTACTTCCGCTGCGCACACAGGAGCCTCGCGCTCGGCTACAAAAAGGCGCTCGAACAGCTTGCGGGGTGCACGGGGGAGCCCGTCAAAACGCTGTATATCGTGGGCGGGGGCGCCAAGAATGTCTGGCTCAACGAACTTGCACAGGAAGTGTGCGGCGTGGAAGTCAAGCCCATCCCCGTCGAGGCGACCGCCCTCGGCAATCTGAAAATTCAGATGAAATAAACCCGATATGGGTCAAAATCAAATTTTATCGGAGGAAAATCAATGAGCTATCAGGAAGCAAAACAGGCCTATGCCGCGTTCGGCGTAGACACGGATGCGGCGATCGCGGCACTCAAAAACGTGCCGATCTCCGTCCACTGCTGGCAGGGCGACGACGTCCTCGGGTTTGAGGGCGCGGAGAGCCTGACGGGCGGCATCCAGACGACGGGCAACTATCCCGGCCGCGCAAGGACGCCCGAAGAACTCCTCAAGGACTATGCGTTCGCACTCTCCTTGATGCCCGGCAAAAAGCGCATCAACGTGCATGCGAGCTACGCCTTCCTCGGCGAGGACAAGGGCAAAGTGGACCGCGACAAGTACGAGCCCAAGCACTTCGCACCGTGGGTGAAATTCGCAAAGGATAACGGCTATGACGGCATCGACTTCAACCCGACCTTCTTCGCGCATCCCAAGATGAAGGACGGGCTCACCCTCTCCTCGCCCGACGAAGAGACGAGAAAGTTCTGGGTGGAACACGGCAAGCGCTGCATGGAGATCGCGGCCTACCTCGGCAAAGAGATGGGCAGCCCCTGCCTTGTCAACATCTGGATCCCCGACGGCTATAAGGACGTCCCCGCAGACCGCCTCGGACCCCGCAAGAGATACGCGCAGTCGCTCGACGAAATGCTCGAAGGCTACGATAAGGAGTGGGTCATCCCCGCCATCGAGAGCAAGGTGTTCGGCATCGGCGTCGAGAGCTACACGGTGGGCAGCAACGAATTCTGCCAGAACTACGCGGCAACGCGCGGCATTTGCTCGCTCCTCGACAACGGGCATTACCATCCCACCGAAGTCGTCTCCGACAAGATCCCTTCGATGCTCACCTTCTACGATAAAGTGGCGCTGCACGTCTCCCGCCCCGTCCGCTGGGATTCCGACCACGTCGTCATCTTCGAGGACGAGCTCAAAGAGATCATGAAGGAAGTCGTGAGAAACGACGCGCTCGACAAGGTCAAGATCGCGCTCGACTACTTCGACGCTTCCATCAACCGCGTCTTTGCCTGGGTGACGGGCGAGCGTTCCGTTGAGAAGGCGCTCCTCTACGCGCTGCTCCTTCCCAATACCGCCATGAAGGAAGCGCAGGAGAAAGGGGAGTTCACCCGTCTCATGTATCTCCAGGAGCGCGTGAAGATGCTGCCCTTCGGCGATGTGTGGGCAGAGTACCTCAAAGAGTGCGGCCTCGACGAAAATTACTTTGAGACCGTCTGCGACTATGAAAAAACCATCCTGGAGGAAAGAAAATGAAGGATATCATGACTGCGCCCTTCGTGCGCGAAATGTGTGAAACGACCGCCAACATGTACCGCCTCGGCTGGGACGAGAGAAACGGCGGCAACATCAGCTATCTTCTGAAGGAAGAGGAAGTTTCGGAATATCTCGACCTTTCCAAGGTGGAGCGCGTCATCCCGCTCATGGGCGTCAACGAAGTGGACTTCGACGCTTCCCCGCTCGAAGGCAAGATCTTCATCGTCACGGGCACGGGCAAGTACTTCAAGAACGTGGAAAAGGACCCCGAGACCAACCTCGGCATCGTCCGCATCGGCAAGGGCGGGAAGAACGTCGAACTTTTGTGGGGCTACAAGGATGGCGGCAGGCCCACCTCCGAATTCCCCGCGCACATGATGAGCCACATCGCGCGCCTTTCCGTCGATCCCGAAAACCGCGTCGTCATGCACTCGCACCCCACGAACACGCTTGCGATGAACTATGTGCATGAGCTCGACGAAAAGAAGTTCACGCACTCCCTTTGGGAGATGTGCACGGAGTGCATCGTCGTCTTCCCCGAAGGCGTGGGCGTGCTTCCCTGGATGCTCTGCGGCACCGCTGAGATCGGCAAGGCGACCGCCGAGAAGATGAAGAGCTTCCGCCTCGTCGTCTGGGCGATGCACGGCATCTACGGCGCAGGCAAGACGCTCGACGAGACGTTCGGCCTCATCGAGACGGTGGAAAAGGCCGCGCAGATCTATATGCTCACGGCGCATCTTCCCCGCGTTAACACCATCAAGGACGAGGATATGGTCAAGCTCGTCGATCTCTTCGGCATCGACTACCGCAAAGATTTCCTCGACCTTTGACAAAATCGCACAAATGTGCTAAACTGAAAGAAATTATTGATAAGGAGATCAGTTCATTATGGCAAACCGTTTTGTACTCAATGAAACGAGCTATCACGGCAAGGGCGCGATCCAGGAAATTGCGACCGAAGTCAAGGGCAGAGGCTTTGAAAAGTGCTTTGTCTGCTCCGACCCCGACCTTCTGAAGTTCGGCGTCACCAAGAAGGTGACCGACGTCCTCGAAAACGCAGGCATCGCTTACGAGATCTATTCGCAGATCAAGGCGAACCCTACGATCGAGAACGTGCAGACGGGCGTGGAAGCGTTCAAGAAGAGCGGTGCAGACTGCATCGTCGCCATCGGCGGCGGCTCCTCGATGGATACCGCTAAGGCGATCGGCATCATCATCGCCAACCCCGAATTCGCCGATGTCCGCTCGCTCGAGGGCGTCGCTCCCACCAAAAATAAGTGCGTGCCCATCATCGCCGTTCCCACGACGGCAGGCACCGCGGCGGAAGTCACCATCAACTACGTCATCACGGACGCGGAAAAGAACCGCAAGATGGTCTGCGTCGACGTGCACGATATCCCCGTCGTCGCCGTCGTCGATCCCGATATGATGAGCTCCATGCCCAAGGGCCTCACGGCTGCGACCGGTATGGACGCGCTCACCCACGCCATCGAGGGCTACATCACGAAGGGCGCCTGGGAGATGAGCGATATGTTCCACTTGAAGGCCATCGAGATCATCTCGAAGAACCTGCGCGGCGCCGTCGCCAACACCCCCGAAGGCAGAGAGGGCATGGCGCTCGGTCAGTATATCGCGGGCATGGGCTTCTCCAACGTCGGCCTCGGCATCGTGCACTCCATGGCACACCCTCTCGGTGCGCTGTACGATACCCCTCACGGCGTTGCGAACGCCATCCTGCTTCCCACCGTCATGGAATATAACGCGGAAGCTACGGGCGAGAAGTACCGCGACATCGCCAAGGCGATGGGCGTGGAAGGCGTCGACGAAATGAGCCTCGAAGATGCAAGAAAGGCAGCCGTCGCGGCCGTCAAGCAGCTTTCCGAAGACGTCGGCATCCCGAAGGACCTCAAGAATATCGTCAAGGAAGAGGACCTCGACTTCCTCGCGCAGTCCGCAATGGACGATGCGTGCCGTCCCGGCAACCCCAAGGATCCCACGAAAGAGGACATCATCGCCCTCTACAAGGCGCTCCTCTAAAAATTGCTCCTCTCTGATATATCATCAGCCGAGAGATATTGCAAAACCGCTGCCGCGCAACTGCGCAGCAGCGGTTTTGCTGTCAAAAAAAGAAAACAAACGGATGAGCGTAAGATATTGTGCGGGACAGCCCGGAACAGCAGCGGCGTCCTTTATTGTTCGGTGTTATCGGGCGTCTTGACCCAAACGGGACTCGTCCAAGCGTACCGGCCGCCTTCCAGCTCAATGCGCAGATAATAACAGTCTTCCGCCTGTTCGCGGCGGTAGTCAAAGAACAGGGCGCTTTCACGCTTGAAGATGAGATAATCGCGGCAATTCTTGACGACGGTGACCTTCTTGACAGGAGCATCGGCAGAGACATTGAACCAAACGGTACGATCGGCATCGGGAGAGGACGTAAAGACTTCGCCCATCCAATGGCCGTTGATGCGGAAATCGACAGAGACTCTTCCGCCCATGAAAGCGTAGCATCTTCGTGCCTTTAGCGCATCAAAAATAGCTTCCGGTGTATTTGCCTTCGCCCAAACGCCCGTAAGCCCGGGATAATTGAAAGGGTAGGGGGCATCCGTGATCAGCCCGTTCTTGCAGAAATGATCATCCGAGCCCGCAATACAGCCCATGTGCGCGCCGCGCTTTAAGGCATCCTGCCACCAGCCGCCCTCGCAGAGAGAGTCCTGCTCGTTGGCGGGATTGCCCATGTATTCGGCAGCGTCGCCGCGCGAATAGATCTCGATCAGGGGCGTCAGGAGGGAAAGCGGAATACGAGACAGATCGGCCCCCGCCGAGAGATAATAAGTGTCGTGCGGGATCAAAAGGATGT
>URMI01000072.1 GCA_900548845.1 uncultured Clostridia bacterium
TTTCCGGGTGGAGAGGGGGCAGACGCTCGCCGTCGTGGGCGGCACGGGCGCAGGCAAGACGACGCTTCTAAAGCTCCTTCTGCGCTTTCTCGATGCCGACGCGGGCGAAGTCTTCGTGGGCGGCATGAACGTTAAGGACGTCCCGCAAAAGGAGCTCCGCAGCCACCTCGGCTACGCCCCGCAAAAGAGCGCGCTTCTTTCGGGCACCATCCGCGAAAATCTCGCCTTCGCCGACCCTTCGCTTTCGGACGAAGCCCTCATGGCGGCGGCAGACACCGCCTGCGCAGCCGAATTCATCACGGAAAAGGGGGGCTTGCAGGCAGAGGTCGCGCAGGGCGGCCGCAACTTCTCGGGCGGGCAGCGCCAGCGCCTCTCCATCGCCCGCGCCGTTGCCGCCAGGCCTTCCTATGTGCTCTTTGACGACAGCTTCTCCGCGCTCGACTTCGCAACGGACGCCAAAGTGAGGAAAAACCTCAAAGAGCGCTTTGCAGGCACCACGAAAGTCATCGTCGCCCAGCGCATCTCCACCGTGCGCGATGCCGACGTCATCGTCGTTTTGGACCACGGCAAAATGGCAGGCGCAGGCACGCACGAAGAACTTCTGAAAACTTGTCCCGCATACCGCGAAATAGCCGAATCACAATTATCCCAGGAAGAGTTGGGCAGGTAAAAGATTTCTCGCGTCATACGGTGTCGTGCTGCGGCAACTTTCGGTCACTTACGCCTTAGTAAGCTCCCTCAAGTTTTCCTCGCACTCCTTGTCTGACGCGGAACTTTTTTACCTTCGTATCCATAGAGGAGAAATATCATGAACCAATCGCCGCTTTCCAAATTACTTCGCTACTGCAAGCGCCATCTTGCAGGGCTTATCGCCGTGCTCGTATTGAGCATCGCGGGCGTCTTTCTCACCGTCTTTGCCGCCACCTTCTTAAAAGAGCTCACCGACTACATCGAATCGGCATCCCGTCAGGCATCGGGCTCCGTCACGATGGCAGACGTCATCGATATGAACGTCATCCTCCGCCTCGGTCTGACGCTCACGGGCATGTACTTAGGCTCCGCGTTCTGCTCTTATTTGCAAGCCTATCTCATGGCGGGCATCAATCAGAGCGTCGCGCGCCGTCTCAGAACGGATATCTCCGCCAAGCTCGGCAGGCTTCCCATGCGCTATTTCGACGGCCACGCTCTGGGCGATACGCTCTCCCGCGTCACCAACGACGTCGATACCGTCGCCCAGTCGATGGCAAGCTCTTTGAGCACGTCGCTCACGGCGGCGGTGCAGCTCATTGTCGTCATCGTCATGATGTTCCTCACCGACCCGTGGATGACGCTCACCGCCTTTGCGACCGTTCCCTTCTCTCTCCTTGTCATCGCCTTCATCGTGCGCCGCTCGCAGAAGTACTTCCGCGCCCAGCAGCAGCGCCTCGGGGCGCTCAACGGCTGTGCAGAGGAGTACTACTCCTCGCTCGAGCTCATCCGCGCTTACGGCGCCGAGGAGCGCGCCCTTCAAAGCTTCGAACAGGGCAACGAACGCCTCCGCGCTTCCATGTACCGCGCCAATGTCATCTCGGCGATCGCCCATCCCCTGACGACCTTCATCTCCAAGCTCGGCTATGTCGCCATCTGCGTGGTAGGGGGCATCCTGATGGCGCGCGGCGGGGCAACGCTCGGCGATCTTGCCGCCTTTCTTCTCTACATCAACCTCTTCCAGTCTCCCTTGTCGCAGCTCGGGCAGGCGGCGAACTTGTTCCAGTCCGCCTCTGCCGCCGCAGGCCGCGTCTTTGAATTCCTCGAAGAGGAGGAAGAACCGCAGGAAACGCCCGCCGCGCACATTGCGCCCGAAGAGGTGAAAGGCGCCGTCGAATTCCGCCACGTCTCCTTCGGGTATGATGCTTCCCACCCCGTCCTCCGCGATTTCTCCGCGACGGTCAAAGCGGGGCAGAAGGTCGCCATCGTCGGCCCCACGGGCGCAGGTAAGACGACGCTTGTCAATCTTCTGATGCGCTTTTACGAATGCGAAGGGGATATCCTCATCGACGGCGTCTCCATCAAATTGCTCTCCCGCGCCAACGTGCGCGATCTCTTCTCGATGGTCTTGCAGGATGCATGGGTGTTCGGCGGCACGCTCAAAGATAACGTCCTCTACAGCAAGCAGGGCGTTCCCGAAGAGCGCGTCAAAGAGGCGGTCATCGCTTCCGATATCTATCACCTCGTCGCGGCGCTCCCGCAGGGTGCGGAGACGGTCATCGGCGAAAATTCCCTCTCGGGCGGGCAGAAGCAGCTCGTCACCATCGCCCGCGCCATGATCGAGGATGCGCCCATGCTCATTTTGGACGAGGCGACTTCTAACGTCGACACCCGCACCGAGCGCACCATCCAGGCGGCGATGGACGCCCTCACCAAGGGCCGCACGAGCTTCGTCATCGCCCACCGCCTCTCGACCATCCAAAATGCCGACCTCATCCTCGTGCTCGACCACGGCAACATCGTCGAGCAGGGCACGCACGAAGAGCTCCTTGCCCGCCGCGGCTTCTATGCAAACCTCTATAACGCCCAGTTCGCAGGCTGAAAAAGGAAAATATCTTGTCATTGACGAAAAAATTTTGATAGAACCTCACAGTTTTTTCTGCTATGATTAAGAAAAAAGGGGAGCCGCGCGGCTCCTAAGGAGAACACCCATGAAACGCGAAGAAGTCTTACAGAAATTAGGTTTTTCCATTCCCAACGAAAAGCGCATCCGCGTCATCGTCCACAGCGACCTGAAAAACGAGGCAGACGATCAGTACGCCGTCATGCATCATCTGCTTTCCCCCAACGAGGAAGTGCTCGGCATCATCGCGGGGCACTTCGAATGGTTCCCCCGCCTTGCCGAAGAAGTCGCCGCAAGAGGGGAGTCGGGCCGCTTCGGCGAAGGGCTCAGGACTATGCTCTCCCGTCGCGGCAACACCATGCAGATGAGCTACGAAGAGGGCGAGCGCCTTTTATCTTTGGCGGAGATCGACGACGTGCCCCTTTTGAAGGGCGCACAGTTTGAGCTCGCCCACGGCGACGAGCCGAGCGAAGGCGCCAAGTTCATCGTCCAAGAGGCAATGAAGGAAGACAGCCGCCCGCTCTTCGTGTGTTTCTTAGGCGGCATCACCGATCTTGCCGCAGCCTACAAGATAGAGCCCCGCATCGCACAAAAGCTCACCGCCGTCTGGATCGGCGGCGGCTCCTATCCCGCGGGCAACCCCGAATTCAACCTCTGTCAGGATATCGATGCTGTCAACCTCGTCTTTGAAAGCAATATCCCGCTCTGGCAGGTCCCGCAGGACGTCTACCGCACGATGGAAGTCAGCTTTTCCGAACTCGCCCTCCATGTCGCCCCCTGCGGCAAGCTCGGCAAATATCTCTTCGACGAGCTGGTCGAAACGTCGCAGACCATCATCGGCGTGGAGAAGGACCGCTTTCCCGAGACGTGGGTCTTGGGAGACAATCCCACGGTGAGCGTGCTCCTCGAATGGGGGCAGCACTATTTCGACGAAGTCCCCGCGCCTCACGTCAATGCCGACGGCACCTATTCGGAAGGCGCAGACAAAGCGCGTACCATCCGCGTCTACCGCTCGGTCAACGTGGGGCTCACCTTCCGCGACCTCTTTGCAAAGCTCGCGCTCTGCTACAAACCATAAAGGAGAACAAATATGCCGAGAACAAAGGACAATCTGAAACGGGAAGTTGCGTCTCTGCTCTCTAAAATGACGGTCAGGGAAAAAGCCTCCCTTCTCTACGGGCGGCGCTTCTGGTACGTCACGGGTAAGGAGACGGGGCAGCCTCTTCCCGAGATCATGGTAACGGACGGCCCGAGCGGTCTCAGAAAGCAGTGCGGCAAAACGGATATGATCGGGCTCAACGAGAGCGTTCCCTCCATCGCCTATCCCACGGGCTCGGCGCTCGCCTCCTCGTGGGATCCCGCTCTCCTCTTTTCGGTGGGGCAGGCGCTCGCAGAAGACTGCATCAAGGAAGAAGTTTCCGTCCTCTTAGGCCCCGCCGTCAACCACAAGCGCGATCCCTTATGCGGCCGCAATTTTGAATATTATTCGGAAGATCCCGTTCTCACCGCCGACCTCGGTACGGCGATGGTGCAGGGCATCCAGTCCAAGGGCGTGGGGGCGTGCGTCAAGCACTTTGCCTGCAACTCGCAGGAAGACGCCCGCTTCTTCTCGGACAGCATCGTCGACGAACGCGCCCTGCGCGAAATTTATCTCCGCCAGTTCGAAGCCATCCTCCGCCGCGCGCAGCCGTGGATGGTCATGACGGCGTACAACAAAATCAACGGCACCCACTGCACGGAAAACAGCCGCCTTATGACGGACATCGCCCGCCGCGAGTGGGGGTATGAAGGGCTCTTCGTCACCGATTGGAGCGCCATGCGCGATCAGCTCGCCGCCTACCGTGCGGGGCTCGATCTCGAAATGCCGGGCACCGTCGGGAGCGATCTCGACCTCGAGGAAGCCGTGAAAAGCGGCGCGCTCTCCGAAGAAGTGCTCAACGAGCGCGCGGGCAAGGTGCTCGAACTTCTCTTAAAGAGCGGGCAGAAAAAGCCGGCCCTTCCCAAGAACATGCAGGCGCAGCATCTCGCTGTCGCCCGCCGCGCGGCGGAAGAGTCCGCCGTCCTCGTCAAAAATCAAAACATCCTGCCGTTCTTCGCAAAGCAGCCCATCCTCGTCATCGGCGCGTTTGCAAAGCAGCCCCGCTATCAGGGCGGCGGCAGCAGCAAGGTCATCCCCGTTCTGCTCGAAAACGCTCTCGAAGAGCTCCAAAAGCTGGGCGCAGAAGTCGTCTTTGCCGAAGGCTACGCCCGCAATTCCACCGAGCCCGACCCCTCGCTCATTCAGGAGGCCGCATCCCTTGCAAAGAAGTATCCTCAGACCGTCGTCTTTGCGGGGCTCCCCGAATCGTGCGAAACGGAGGGGGAGGACCGCACCACGCTCTCTCTGCCCGCCTCCCACAACGCCCTCATCGAGGCGGTGCTCGAAGCCAACCCCGAAGCCGCCGTCGTCTTGACTGCGGGCTCTCCCGTCACCCTCCCGTGGGAGAAGAAGGCAAAAGCCATCCTTTTTACCTATCTTGCGGGCTGCTGCGGCGGCTCGGCTGCGGCAAATCTCCTTCTCGGCAAAGTCAGCCCTTCGGGAAGGCTCGCCGAGACGTGGCCGCTTTCTTACGAAGATACTCCCGCAGCCGCTTACTATCACAAGCATGAGGACTACGCGGAATACCGCGAGAGCATCTTCACGGGCTACCGCTTCTACGACAGCGCAAAAAGAGCCGTGCTCTTTCCCTTCGGGCACGGGCTCTCCTATACGTCCTTTTCCTATTCCGATCTCTGCCTCGACGGCCATGTCGGCAAAGGGAAACCGCTCACGCTCTCCTTCCGCCTCAAAAATACGGGCAAGTGCCTCGGCAAAGAGACCGTGCAGGTCTACGTCCAGAAGAAGGAGTCCCGCATCTTCCGCCCCGAAAAGGAGCTCAAAGCCTATTCGAAGTTCACCCTCGGCAGGGGCGCCGAAGTGCGCGCCGTCCTCACCCTGCCCCCCGATGCCTTCGCCTTCTACAATGCGGAGAGCGGCTGCTGGCAGACGGAGACGGGCGTCTATTTCATCCTCGTGGGGGCAAGCTCGCGCGACATCCGCCTCGCCGCCGAAGTGTATGTAGAAGGGGACGGCGACGTGCCCGATCTCCGCGCAGTTGCGCCCGTCTATTACGACATGCCGTCCGCCTCCCAAGAACTCCCCGAAGATCAGTTCCTCGCCCTTGCAAAGGCGAACAAGCCCAAAGAGCGCGACCGCACCACGATCACCCGCTATTCTCCCATCAAGGACCTCGCCTTTTCCAAGGGCGGCAGACCCATCTACGAAAGTATCGTCAAGCGCGCCTCTTCCAATCCCGACCCCGAGATGGCAAAGACCAACCTCAAAATGGCGATGGATATGCCCGTCATGAACCTGTTCATGGGCAATTCCCGCCGCAGCGAGGTGGACAAAATTTTACAAATCGCCAACGGCGGCACGCCCGAAGAATGACAATATTTTGATATAAAGGTGCAAAATAGTAAAAGAGCAGACCCTAGAT
>URMI01000073.1 GCA_900548845.1 uncultured Clostridia bacterium
AGCCCTCGGCGGCGCTTCCGATCGAAAAAGAATGTCAGTCGCTGTTGAAGAGGTCGCACGCCTTTGTCAAAAAGCCCGAGACGGGGAAGGCGGCGAGCATGATGCAGACGATGTACAAGATCTGCTGCATCGTGAAGGCGACGTTCCCCCAGCCCGTGTAGACGATGTTCCCGAGGACGGGGACGCTCACGATGACGATGCAGACGGCAAGGCTGCCGAAGTAGACGAGGGAGCGCAAGAGGTTGAGGGGCTGCAGGATGCGGTAGAGCATGACGATGCCGCCGAAGGTGACGGCAAGCACCAGCATGGGCTTGAAGTTGCTCCCGAAACCGACGCAGGGCTGCATGGAGCCGACGATCTCGCCCGCCTCGCCCAGGACGGGCTGTCCGTTGGCGTCGAGAAGGGGCACGAACGTTTCGCCCGTCATGTACACGTTGCCGAGGTGCACCGCGAGCACGCATAATAGAAGCGTCACGGCGCCCGGCACCGAGCGCGATAGGACGTACATCATGAAGTTGCCCTTGACGCGGTTGTTGTTGGGCTGCAGGGCGATGACGAAGGAGGGGATGGCGGCGACGAACATCTCGAAGAGGATGAGGTTGTTGGTCGTGAAGAAGTAGGGCACCTGCATGAAGACGCAGAGGATGGCAAGGAACGCCGTGAAGAGCGTCTTCATGATATAGAGCGAGGCGCTGTTCTTGATGTTGTTGATGACGCGCCTGCCTTCGTTGACGACGGAGGGAAGGTTCATGAAATTGTTGTTCATGAGCACGATGTGCGAGACGTTGCGCGCCGCTTCGCTGCCCGACGCGACGGAGATGGCGCAGTCCGCCTCTTTGAGGGCGAGGATATCGTTGACGCCGTCCCCCGTCATGGCGACGGTGTTCCCTTCGCGCTTCAAGGTGCGCACGAGGACTGCCTTCTGTTCGGGCGTCACGCGGCCGAACACCGTGTATTCGTGGGCGACGTTCTCCACTTCGATGTCGGTGAGCCCGTCGAGGGAGATATATTTGTTTGCCCCCGGAACGCCCGCGCGGCGTGCCACTTCCGCGACGGTCACGGGGTTGTCGCCCGAGATGATGCGGATGTTCACGTCGTTGTCGCGGAACCACTTGATGGTCTCGGGCGCTTCGGGGCGCAGGTTGTCGGCAAGGGTGATGAGGGCGATGGCGCGTGCGCCTGCGGGCAGGGCTTCCCCCTCGATGCTCCCCTCGGCGTGGGCGAGCGCCAGAACGCGCAGCCCCGACTGGGCATACTGCTTGACGATGCGCTCGATGCGGGCGGGCATGGGGCGCAGCACAAATTCAGGCGCGCCCATCACATAGGTACCGTCCGGACCGAAGGTGACGGCGGAGAGCTTGCGCTTGGACGAGAAGGGGAGGAGCGCCGTCGGCTGCAGGACGGGCGTGGCGCCGAAGCGGTCTAAAAGGGCGATGGAGGTCTGGTTGTTGTCGTCCAGGGCGGAGAGCATGCTGCCCATCACCTCGTCGACGGTGTATTCCGTCTCCGTCTCTAAGATCATGCAGTCGCTCACCGTCATCCTGCCGTCCGTGATGGTGCCCGTCTTGTCGAGGCATAAAACATTGACGCGGGCGAGCATTTCGAGGGAATAAAGGTCCTGCACGAGCGTCTGTTTTTTGCCGAGGCGCTGCACGCCCACCGCCATCGCGAGCGACGTTAAAAGCAAAAGCCCCGAAGGGATCATGCCCACGACGATGGCGCTCGTATATTGGATGGTGCCCGAGATGCGGTCGAAGAGGTCGATCTCTTCCGCGCCGAGGTTCTTCCAGTTGGTCCACGTCATGAGCCCCGCCACGATGACGATGAGAAGGGCGATGGCGCGGATGAAGAGACGGATGGAGTTCATGATCTCCGAAGAGGGGCGCTTATACTTCTTTGCCTTGGAGGTGAGCTTGTTGAGATAGGTCGCCGCGCCCACTTTGTCGGCGCGCACGCGGCAGGCGCCGCTCACGACGAAGGAGCCCGCGTACAGCATCTCGCCTTCGCGCTTTTTGACGGAATCGCTCTCGCCTGTCAGGAGCGCTTCGTTGACTTCTGCATTGCCGTCAAGGAGGATGCAGTCGGCAGGCACCTGCTGGCCCGCTTCGAGGCACAAAACGTCGTCGAGGACGACTTCCTTGACGGGGATCTCGCTCTCCTTCCCGCCCCGTACCACTTTGACGGTGGAAGATAAGAGCACGGCGAGCTTGTCGATCTGCTTTTTTGCGAGGATCTCCTGCACGATGCCGATGAGAAGGTTCGCGGAGAAGATGACGACGAAGAGGAACTGCGTGATGTCGGCGCGCGCGAAGATGAGCGCCGCCGCGACGAGCACGCATAAAAGGTTGAAGAAGGTGCAGATATTGCCGATGAAGATGCTCGCGTAAGACTTCGAGTACCGCTTGTTGACGTCGTTGAATAAAAATTCGTTGAAGCGGCGTTCGACCTGCTCTTCCGAAAGGCCTTCCTCGGGCGCAGGTGAAAAGCGCTCCGTATCCGCATCGGAGGGGAGCTTTTTGAGCTTTCTGAACTTGCGCATGAGCTTCTGCCGCTGCTTGTTGGGCGCAGAGAGGCGGATGCCGCCGCGCTCCAGAAGATGGGTGAAAAAGGAGCGGTTCTTGCCGTTCGGCCTTTCCTCGTTTGCCATGGTTCCTCCCGCAGGCGGGGCTTTCTCCCCCGCCGCACAAGAACATTATACAGGATGGGGGGCGAAAAGTCAAAGAAAAATTTTGCGCGCCGCCCTTCGCGCCCGCAAAACGGCGGGCAAACGTTTGATTTTTATACAAATATGGTGTATAATAAAGCCGAATCAAGAGAAACAGAGGCAAATATGATCGACATCAATCTCATCCGCACCCAGCCCGATCTGGTGCGCGAGAACATCAGAAAGAAATTCCAGGAGAAAAAGCTCCCCCTCGTCGACGAGGCGCTCTCGCTCGACGCGCGCCGCCGCGCCCTCACGCAGGAAGGGGATAACCTTCGCGCCAGCCGCAATGCGCTCTCCAAGCAGATCGGCATGCTCATGCGCGAAAAGAAGACGGAGGAGGCGGAGAAGGTCAAGGCGCAGGTCAATGCCGACGCCGAACGCCTTGCCGAGATCGAGAAGGAAGAAGGGGAGGTCTCCGAACAGCTCAAGAAGGTGATGATGGCGATCCCCAACATCATCTCCCCCGAAACGCCCATCGGCAAAGACGATTCCGAGAACGTCGAGGGCCAGCGCTTCCTGGAGCCCAAGGTGCCCGATTTCGAAGTCCCGTATCACCTCGACATTTTGGAAAAGCTCGAGGGCATCGATATCGACAGCGCGAGAAGGACGAGCGGCCAGGGCTTTTACTATCTCACGGGCGACGTGGCGCGCCTGCATTCCGCGGTGCTCGCCTATGCGCGCGACTTCATGATCGGCAAGGGCTTCACCTACTGCATCCCGCCCTTCATGATCCGCTCCGACGTCGTTTCGGGCGTCATGAGCTTCGAAGAGATGGACGGCATGATGTATAAGATCGAGGGCGAGGACCTCTATCTCATCGGCACGAGCGAACATTCCATGATCGGCCGCTTCATGGGGCAGACCATCGACGAGGGCAAGCTCCCCTTGACGCTCACGAGCTATTCCCCCTGCTTCCGCAAAGAAAAGGGCGCGCACGGCATCGAAGAGCGCGGCATCTACCGCATCCACCAGTTCGAAAAGCAGGAGATGATCGTCATCTGCAAGCCCGAAGAGAGCGCCGAGTGGTACGATAAAATGTGGCACTACACCGTGGAGCTCTTCGTCTCGATGGGCATCCCCGTGCGCACGCTCGAATGCTGCTCGGGCGACCTTGCCGACCTCAAATACCGCAGCGTGGACGTCGAAGCGTGGAGCCCCCGCCAGAAGAAGTACTTCGAAGTTGGTTCCTGCTCCAACCTTACCGACGCGCAGGCGCGCCGCCTCAACATCCGCTACAAGAGCGGCAAGGGCACCGCGTTTGCACATACCCTCAACAACACCGTCGTTGCGCCTCCCCGTATGCTCATCGCATTCGTTGAGAACCACCTGCGCGCGGACGGCAGCGTCGAGATCCCCGAAGTCCTTTGGCCCTACATGGGCGGAACGAAAGAGATCGCGCCCAAGAAGTAAGCCGACCGGATGAAGTACGTTTTTTTCGACATCGAATGCGCCTGCGTCTTCAAGAACACGGCGAAGATCTGCGCCTTCGGGTATGTGGTGACGGACGAAAAGTTCAACGTCCTTGAAAAGGAGGACATCCTCATCGACCCGAGGGGCAAATTTCACCTCACCGACCGCAAGGGCGGCGAGGGGCTCGTGCTCCCCTATGAATACGAGGACTTCAAAAAGCACCCTGCATTCCCCGCCAAATATGCGCGCATCAAGGCGCTGCTCGAAGACAAAGAGGCGGTCGTTCTGGGGCACGCGACCATGAACGACGTCAACTATCTCAACCTGGAAACGCGCCGCTACCGCCTTCCCTCCTTCCGCTTCGACTTTTACGATACGCAGTTCTTCTATATGAACACGCGGTCGGACTATACCCGTCAGGTGGGGCTGGGGCCGATGGCAGAGGAGCTGGGCGTCGACTTCGTGCCGCACCGCGCCGCCGACGACGCTTACGCCACCATGCGCGTGTGCCGCGTGCTGTGCGCCGAAGAAAAGACGGACGTCATCGGCCTTTGCCGCCGCTACGGCATCCGCGCGGGCAGGCTCGCGGGCTATCAGATAAGGCCGCTCACCTCGATGGGGCTCAAGGCGTACATCCGCGAGCGGGACGAAGCGCGCGAACGTCACGCCAAGGCGCATGAGGAGTTCTATCGCTTCGTCAACAAGAAGATGCACCAGCGCCGCCCCAAAGGCGGTTCGCTCGAAGGCAAGGTCTTCTGCTTTGCGAAGGACATCGAGGACGACGTGGAGATCTCCCGCCGTCTCGTCGCCGCCATCTACGATTCGGGCGGCAAGTACACCTCGCACCCCACCGAGTGCAACGTCTACATTGCCCGCGGCGAAGGGGGGCTGCGCTTTCAGAACGCGCTCACGGCGGGGGCGGCGTATATCCCGCTCGAAAGCCTCACGGGAGCGCTCGATATGTAACTGCGGGCAGCCAGGCGGCTGCCCTTTTGTTTGCGGCAAACGCCGCGGGAGGATGGTATGGACCTGCCTGAGCCTTTTATAAAGCGCATGGAAGGGGAGCTCAAAGAGAAGTTCCCCGCCTTTCTTCGCTGCTATGAGGAGCCGCCCGTGAAGGGCGTGCGCGCCAATCTTTTGAAATGTCCGGCGGAAGGATTTGCCCGCCTTGCGCCCTTCCCGCTCGGGGAAAGCGTGCCGTGGGCGGAGGGCGGCTTTTATACCGGGGAAGAACGCCCCGGAGCGTATCCCGAACATTTTGCGGGGCTATACTATTGTCAGGAGCCCTCTGCGATGTGCGCTGCGCCCCTCCTCAACGTGCAGCCCAAAGAGCGCGTCCTCGATCTTTGCGCCGCGCCCGGGGGCAAGACGACGCAGCTCGCCGCCGCGATGGCGGGGGAGGGCGTGCTCATCGCCAACGAATATGTGTCCGGCCGCGCGAAGATCCTCTCGCAGAACGTCGAGCGCATGGGCGTCAAAAACTGCGCCGTCGTCAGCGCCTCCGCGGAAGAGCTCGCCGAAACGCTGCCCGCTTTTTTCGATAAAGTGTTGGTGGACGCGCCCTGCTCGGGCGAGGGGATGTTCCGCAAAGACCGGGAAGCCATCGGGGAATGGAGCGAGGAAAATGTTGCCCGCTGCATTGCCCGCCAGCGGGATATCCTGGACGCGGCGGCGTGCCTCGTGCGGGCGGGCGGACGGCTCGTGTATTCGACCTGCACCTTCGCGCGCGGGGAGGATGAGGGGCAGGCCGAAGACTTCCTTGCCCGCCATCCCGAATTTGCGCTGTTGGAGCAGCACCGCCTCATGCCGCACGAGGTGAAGGGGGAAGGGCACTTTGCCGCCCTCTTCGAAAAGCGCGGCGAGGACGAGGCTTGCAAGGCGCGCCCCTTCCCCGTGCGGCGGGACCGCGCCGCAGAGAAGGCGTGGAGAGAGTTTGCGGCAGACTTTTTTGTGTCTCCCCCCGAGGGGACGGTGACGGCGCT
>URMI01000074.1 GCA_900548845.1 uncultured Clostridia bacterium
CGCCCCGCCGCTTCTATTTTCCCCCCGCCATATTTCTGAGCGCGGGGGTAAAGGGGGACGGCTCTGCTGCGCCGCCGCGCGTTCCTCTGGTGCGGCATTCCCTATTCGGCGGGTTCCGTCGGCGCGGCGCTTCCTATTCGGCGGGTTCCGTCGGCGGGGCGCTCCTGTTCGGCGGGTCCCGTCGGCGGGGTGTTCCTTATTCGGCGCGTTTGACCCGGACGCTGCCGCAGAGCACTTCCGCATAGGAATAGCTCGTCTTGCCCAAGAAGCGCTCGTCGTCGGGGCGCACGGTGAAGAGGGCGGGGTACACCCCCGAAAGCTCCCCGCGGTAGGAGAGCACTTTGTTCCTGCCTAAGTTTACGGTGACGTCCACTTTGGAACGCAGACAGGTCTCGATCGCCCGCTTGACGGCGGCTAAATTTCGGCTCTGACGGATCATACTGCGGTGATTCCCCTTTTTTGCGCAAAATATACCCGCCTTCTTCGCATATCCGCGCCCTCTTTTTCATACAATGCAAGGAACACAAGGAGGGCAGTATGCAGTTGGAGACGCAATGCTACCGCGGATACACGCGGACGGGGACGCTTTCTCAGGAGACGGCGGTGGAGTGCCGCTTCGGCGGCGAGGTAGAGACGGTGCTTTCGGCGCACGCGGAGCTTTTGCCCGTGCAGGCCACGGCGGAGGAGGGCGGGGTGCGCGTCTTGGGCAGGGCGCGCTTTTCGCTCGTCTACGAAAATGCCGAGCGCGGCGTGTGCCGCGTCGAAAAGGGCGCGGAATTCACCCTCAAAGCGCAGGGGGAGTGCCATGCAGCCGCCCTTCCGCGCGTGCGGCTGAAAACGGAGAACATCTCCGTGCGGCGGGAGGGGGCGAGCGTCTATCTTTCCGCTCTCGCCGCAGCCGAAGTGGAGCTCTTCGAGGAGCGGGAATTCGAGTATGTGACGGGCGGCGGGCTCGTGACAAAACGGGAAGAGCTGCACTTTTTTTCGGCGCATCCCTTCTCGGGCGAGACGGAGACGGACGACGAATTCGAGACGGACTTTTTGGGCGATATCCTGCTCCATTCCTCTTCGGCGCTCGTGAGCGGTGTAAAATGCTCGTCGGGCAGCGTCGTCCTCGAAGGGGAAGTCAACCTCTGCATTCTGGCGCTCAAAGAGGGGGAGCCCGTATCGCTCGAACGGCTCATCCCCTTCCGCATCGAGATTGGGCAAGACGCCGCAGAGGGCGCGCCCGCCGAGGGCAGGGTGAGCGTGAAGGAGGTCTTTCTTTCCGCCGATTCCGACGAGGAGCAGGGCAAGTGCCGCCTGCGCGCCGAGCTTTCGCTGCTCGCCGAAGGGTGCGTTTATTCGGAAGAGCGGGTGGACGCCGTCATTGACGCCTTTTCCACCGAGCGCGCCGTCAGGCTTGGCTATTCGGAAGCGGAGACGTGCTCTTCGAAGGAGACGTTTGTAAGGACGGAGCGCATCGCGGGCAAAGCCGCGCTCTCTTCTCCTATCGACTATTCGGATACGCTGCTCGCCGTCACCTTGCAGCGGGCGGAGGGGGAAGTTGTCTTCACCCCCGAGGGAAGGCGGTTCGAAGGGCTGGCGACGGCGACGCTGCTCGTAAAGGGGCAGGACGGCCGCCGCGGGGTGGAGATGAGCGTGCCATTCTCCGTGCCTCTTCCCTGCGAGGGGGAGTGTGCGGTCTCCGCGCTCGTGTGCGGCATGTCCGCGCGGCAGAAGCAGGAGGGGGAGATAGACGCCGAGGCGACGCTCAAGCTCTCCGTGACTCCGCGCCAAAGGAGCGTGCTCCGCGCCGTGTGCGCCGTGGAGGAGGGCGAGCCTTTTTCCGAGCGCGACTGCGCCGTGAGCGTGTATATCCCGCGCGCGGGCGATGGGCTGTGGGAACTTTCCAAGCGCCTCAAAAAGCCGCCCGAAGAGGTCATGCGGAGCAACCCCGAGCTCGAATTCCCCATCCGCGAAGGGAAGAGAGTCATCATCTATCGCAAAAAGAGCCTTGCCGCAGAGTGACCTGCCGTAAAATAGTTGCCGCCGAATGATGTGCCGCCGCGCCGCAGCTCCCTTATTTTGGCTGCGGCGCGGCGGCCTTTCGGGGCGCCTCGGGCGAAAAACGGCGAGAATTGCGTGAAATCTTTTCTGCGGGCGGACGGAGTGCGGAGCGCCCCTTGCAAAACGGGGCGATTTGTGCTACAATGGCTGCATGGAGCGCGTCACCGTCAATGCCCATGCCAAGCTCAACCTCACGCTCGAAGTCACGGGGCGGGAGGGGGCTTATCATACGCTCGACTCGCTCGCCGTCTCCCTCGATCTTTGCGACGTCGTTTGGGCTGTGCACCGCCCGCAGGAGGGGGCTTCCGTCGTCATGCGCGGCATGGGGTGCGAGCATCTTCCGCCCCAAGAGAACAACGCCGTGCGCGCCGCCGAAATGTTCTTTGCGGCGTTCCCGCAGGCGGAGGGCGCGGACATCGCGGTCGAAAAGCGCATCCCCGTCGGCGGGGGCTTAGGCGGCTCGTCCGCGGATGCGGCGGGCGTCTTGCTGGCGCTTTCCCGCCTCTTCGGCGTGAAAAAAGAGGAGCTTTTGCCCCTCGCCCGCGCGCTCGGCAGCGATACGGCGTTGCAGCTTTTTGCGGGGGCGTTCCGCATGCGGGGCAGGGGAGACAAGCTCACCCCCGTTGCGGGGATGCCCAAGCTGTATTTCGTCCTCCTCTGCCCTGAGGGGGGCGTCTCGTCCGCGGCGTGCTTTTCCGCGTTCGATGCGCTCGGCGGCTGCGGCTCTTCGGGGATGACGGCGCGCGCCATTGCCCGTTTTTCGGCGGGGGAATTGGAAGCGGCGGCAAAGGAGTGCAAAAACGATCTTTTGCCCGCGGCGTGCTCGCTCAACGCTGCGGTCGGCGAGGCGATGAACGCGGCGCGTTCGCTTTCCCCGCTTGCGGCGGGTATGACGGGCTCGGGCAGCACCGTCTTCGCGCTGTTTGGGGGGCGTGAGGCGCGCGACAGGGCGCTTGGGCGTATCAAACAAGGGAAATTCACGGCGCTTGCCGCCGAGAGCATACAAAACGAAGAATAAGGAGCACTTATGGAAGAGAGGATCATCGAAGACGAAGGCCGCACCATCAAGGTAAAACGCAACGCGCTGGGCGGCATCGAGGACGCAACGGACGGCGCTCTGCCCGAGGGTGGGACTGCCGAAGGGGCAAGCTCGCCCGATGCAGGGCCCGGGGGAACGCAAGAAGACGTGGAATTTGCCGTCGACTTCCCCGAAGAGGAGTACGACGAGGATATGGTCGGGCTCACCCCTTCGCAGCTGAAACGGGCGCAGGAAGAGCGCGAGCGCGCCCGCCGCGAGGCGGAAGAGGCGCGGGACAAGCTCATTGCGGAAGGAAAAAAGGCGCTTTCCTCCCTCGACTATGCCGCCGCGGAGAAGTTCTTCTCGCAGGCGCTCGCCTATGACGAAGAGAGCGCCGAGGCGCTTCTGGGCGTGTGGGAGAGCCGCACGCAGGGCTTTACGGACGACAGCCCCTTCTTCATCGAAGAGAACGCCGAAAAATTTGCCGGGATGTCCGAAGAGGTGCGCGCTCCCATCCTGGAACGCGTCGGAAGCCGCTTGCAGGACGCGCGGCAGGGCATCCTCGAAGAGATGAGGCCGTTAAAAGCCGCCGTCGAGGAGGCAAGAGAGGCGCGCCGCGGCGCGCTCGACGCGAACAAGCGGTACTATCTCGTGCGGACCGCCGCCTTCGGGATCGCCGCCGTGCTCTTCCTCGCGCTCATGGGCGTATTCTCCGCCTTCCTTCTCCGCACGAGCGGCAGCTGGCCCGCCGTCTGCATGGCGGTCTTCGGCGGGCTTGCCCTTCTTTGCCTTATCTTCCTCGTCGTCTTTTTGCGCGGGCTCGTCTTTGCGCTTCGGCTTTCTCACGATAACGAAAAGAACGAGGGCACCGAAGACGGGCGGCGGCTTGCCCTTCTGGAGCGCGAGGAGCACTGCCTCAGACTTGTTCTGGAAGGGGAAGAGGAGCCCGCCTTCGACGAAGAGTCGTAACGGCTGAAAAATTCCCGCAAAATCAGAGAAATTTTTTCAGAACAGGTATTTACTTTTGCGCCGTTTTGCGCTATAATATGAGCGGAGACCAGAAGGGGGCTTCTTTTGCGCACTGCCGCGCGAGCTGATACGGGAAAATCTTGCGGGATAACTCCCCGCTTTTATGGAGGAAAATTATGGAACTTATTTACGAAGGCGTAGGCAAAAAAGTCTACCGTGACGGCGATCGGCTCATCAAGTCGTTCGACGAGACCTATTCGAAGGCAGACATCCTCAACGAAGCGCTCAACCAGGCGCGCGTCGAGCAGACGTCTTTGAACATCCCCAAAATCTTAGGGGTCTCCGTCGTCGACGGCAAATGGTCGGTCATCTGGGAATTCATCGAGGGCGAAACGCTCGAAAAGATGATGCAGGATCATCCCGAAAAAGAGGATGAGTATCTCGACTTCTTCGTCGATCTGCAGATCAGGATGAGCAAGGAAAAGGTGCCGCTTTTGGGGCATCTGCGCGACAAGATGCACGCCAAAATTTCGGCAAGCTCTTACCCCGCGTCCGTGAGGTACGATCTTCACGTCCGCCTCGACGGTCTGCCCCGCCACACCAAGCTGTGCCACGGCGATTTCCAGCCCAGCAACATCATCATCACCAAAGAGGGCACGCCTTATATCATCGACTGGTCGCACGCCACGCAGGGCAACGGCTCGGCAGATGCGGCGCGCACCTACCTTCTCTTCAAGCTGCATGGGCAGGATGAGCTCGCGGAAAAATATCTCCGCCTCTTCTGCACCAAGACGGATACGGCGATCCAGTACGTCCAGCGCGTGCTGCCCATCGTCGCGGCGTCTCAGTCGGTCAAGCATAAGCCCGAAGAGGCAGAGTTCCTCGCCAAGTGGGTCAACGTCTGCGACTGGCAGTAAGGTTTTGCGTCTTCGCCCCGCGCCCTGCGCGGGGCAATTTTTGTACGCCGCCCGAAGGCGGCGGCAGCAAGGGCCGCCTTCGGGCGGCGTGCCCCGCATCATGTTAAGCGGCGGGGCTCCCGCACATTCGGGCGTCCGGGCGCGCCTTTTTTGGCGGGCCCCGCGAGCGGGGCGGAAAAGCGAGGCGGTATGAACGTCTATTTAGACTACGCGGCAACGTCGCCGCTGAGGGCGGAAGTGCTCGAGCGCATGCTCCCCCTCCTCAAAGAAAATTTCGGCAACCCCGACTCTCTGCACGCCTTCGGGCGGAAGGCTGCCTATCTCGTCGGCGAAGCGCGCGACCGTATTGCGGGGGCGCTCGGGGTGAAACCGAAAGAGGTGTACTTCACCTCGGGCGGCACCGAGGCGGATAACTGGGCGGTGCGCTGCCTTGCGGCGGGCGAGCCCTTCGCCGTCTCCTCCGTCGAGCACGCCGCCGTCCTCTCTTCGGCGAAGCTCAGGGGGGAGCACGCTCTTCTTGCTTGCGATCGGGAGGGGCGGGTGCCCCTCCAAGCCGTCGAAGAGGCGCTCAAAAGTGGTGCAAAGCTCGTGGCGCTCATGGCGGTCAACAACGAAACGGGCGTTTTTCAGCCCGTCCAAGAGGCGGCGGAACTGTGCCACGGATACGGCGCGCTCCTCTTTGCCGACTGCGTGCAGGCGGGCAGGTGCTGCGACTTGAAGGCGCTGACCGCTGCCGCAGACGCCGTGGCGCTCTCCGCGCACAAATTGGGCGGGCCCAAGGGCACGGGGCTGTTGTGGGTGAGAAGCGGCGTCCGCATCTCGCCCCTCATTGCGGGGGGAGAGCAGGAGCGCTCTCTTCGCGGCGGCACGCTCAACGCGGCGGGCATCGTGGGGATGGCGGAAGCGCTCGTCCTCGCCCAGAGCGAGCGCGAGGCGTTTGTCTCGCACACGAAAGCCCTCCGCGACGCGTTTGAAGCGCGCATTTTGTCGGCGCTTGGAGGGGAGGCGCGCATCGACGGCGGCGGGGTCGCTGCGGGCGGCGGGGCTGCTGTGGGCGCGGCCGCCGTGGGCGAGAAGAGCACAGAACGCGCCCCCAACCTCTCGCATATCACCTTTGCGGGCGGCGGCGAATGGCTCATCGGCGCG
>URMI01000075.1 GCA_900548845.1 uncultured Clostridia bacterium
TTTCAAACTTCGTTTCAATTTACTTGGAGGGTTTCCCAACTTCGCTTTCATTGGCTCTGAGGACTTTCAAACTTCGTTTCAATTTACTTGGATGGCTCCCCAACTTCGCTTTCATTGGCTCTGAGGGCTTCCAAACTTCATTTCAATGATTTTTGCCTTTTATTTTCATCATACTCATAAGAGGTGATCGTATGGATATTTCTGCACTTTCGGCACGGTTTCATATCAATGCGGAGCGCGTACAGGACGGGAAGTTCCCCGTCTTTTGCGGCCGCGTCAAGGAGAAACGCGTGCTGCTCGTTTCGGACGCCGTTACGCGCCGTTTTGCAGAGCCGCTTCTCGCTTCCCTCAAAGCAAGCGGCGTTCATGCCGCGCTCTTTTCTCTCCCCGAAGAGGAACCCGTCGCCGATGAGGAGACGGTCGCCCGCGTGATGGCGGCGGGGGAAGGATACGACTATCTCCTCGCCGTGGGGTCGGGCACCCTGAACGATCTTTGCAAGCGCGCGGGCTTTCTTCTCCACAAGGAGAGCGGCGTGTATGCGACGGCGCCCTCGATGGACGGCTATACGTCGGGCGTTACGCCCCTCATCGAGAAGGGGTTCAAGATCACGCGCGACGCGCAGACGGCTTCCGACGTTTTAATGGACTTTTCCGTCCTCAAAGCGGCGCCCTCCGTTATGATCGGCGCGGGCGTGGGGGATATCCTTGCAAAATATTGTTGCCTCACCGACTGGCGCATCGCGCGCGATCTCAAGGGCGAGAAATACAACGAGGAAGCCGCTTCCCTCATGTATAACGCCGTGCGCGCTTCCAATGACAGCCTGCCCGCCCTGTTCGCGGGGAAGGAAGAGGGCGTGGAAAAGCTCATGGAAGCGCTCCTCATCTCGGGCTATGCGATGGTCATTGCGGGCAGCTCCCGCCCCGCTTCGGGCGCGGAGCACCACATGAGCCACTTCCTCGAGATGGACTTTCTGCGCCGCGGCGAGCGCATTCCCCTGCACGGCATCAAGGTGGGGCTGGGGACGGCGGTCTCGCTCTATCTCTATCATACTTTGCAAAGCCGCGCAGATTTTAAGGGGAAGGACGTCGTTCTCAAAGAGGCGGAAGGGCTGCCTTCCTCTGAATTCGTGCTCGAAACCTTAGGGAAACTTGGCTGCCCCACGCGCTTTTCCGAATTGGGCGTTTCCCGCGAGACGGTGCGCACCATGTTCTTCGAGGCGTATAAGATCCGCGACCGCTTCACCATCCTCGCCCTCTACAACGAGGAGGGGCTGATGAAGGATACCGCGGAGGAACTTTTGGAGAAGTTCTACTGATGCAGGCGGGTATTTCGACGGCGACGCTGTTTTTGCGCCGCAACAACGAGGACGCGCTCGCCCTCTTTTCGGAGTGGGGCGTGCCCGTCTGCGAGGTGTTTCTGACGTCCTTCTGCGAGTACGAACCTTCCTTTGCACGGCTGTGCGCCGAGAAAAAGGGGGCGGTGAAGGTGCATTCCGTGCACGTCCTCAACACGCAGTTCGAACCGCAGCTGTATGCCGAGCATCCGCGCGTCGTGGGGGACGCCTTTTCCCTCCTTTCCCGCACGATGGAGTGCGCGAACATCCTCGGGGCAAAGCATTACACCTTCCACGGAGTGGCGCGCATCAAGCGCACCTACCGCGAAAACCTCGTGCGTTCGGGGAAGCAGACGCAGAAGATCGCTAAAGCGTGCGAAAGATCCGGCGTTTCCTTATGCTATGAGAACGTGGAGTGGGCGCTGTATAACCGCCCGGGCGTCTTTTCCGTTCTGAAAGAGTACTGCCCCACTCTTCGCGGGGTGCTCGATCTCAAGCAGGCGCGCATCACGGGATACGACTACTTTGACTATCTGAAGGAGATGGGCGCTTCCCTTTCCCACGTCCATGTGAGCGATATCACGGCGGAGGGCAAACTGTGCCTTCCGGGGAAGGGCGTCACCGATTTTCCGCTGCTTTTGAAGCGGCTCCGCGACGCCGGCTTCGACGGGCCGCTCCTCATCGAAAACTATTCGGGCGACTTCGGGGAAGAGGAGGAACTCAAAGCCTCCTTCGAGTGGCTTTCCGATACCATCGAACACAACCAATAACGATATGCTGCAAGTAAGAGACCTGACCAAATCTTATACGACCAAGGGGGAGAAAGTCGACGCGCTCGATCATGTGTCGCTCGACTTCCCCGAAACGGGCATGGTGTTTTTGCTCGGGAGATCGGGGAGCGGGAAGAGCACCCTCCTCAACGTGACGGGCGGGCTGGACGCGCCCGACGAGGGCGAGATCATCGTCAAGGGCAAGTCTTCCAAGGACTTTACGGGGAGCGACTTCGATTCCTACCGCAATACCTACGTCGGCTTCATCTTCCAGGAGTACAACATCCTCAACGAACTGACAGTGGGGGAGAACGTCGCCCTTGCGCTCGAACTGCAGGGAAAACCCCGCGACAAGGCGCGCATCGACGAGCTGTTGTCCATGGTCGACATGCAGGGGTATGCCGACCGCAAGCCCAACACGCTCTCGGGCGGGCAGAAGCAGCGCGTCGCCATCGCGCGGGCGCTCGTCAAGGAGCCCGAGATCATCATGGCGGACGAGCCGACGGGCGCGCTCGACTCGGCAACGGGCGCGCAGGTGTTTGATACGCTCAAAAAGCTTTCCAAAGAAAAGCTCGTCGTCATCGTCTCGCACGACAGGGAATTCGCCGAGACGTATGCAGACCGCATCATCGAACTCAAAGACGGGAAGATCGTTTCCGACGTGACTCGCTCCGAAGAGGAGCGGGAACGGGAGAACGTCACCGAGGCGGGGCCCAAGAAGCTTGCCGTTCTGAGCGGCGCCGCCATGACGAAGGAGGATGAGGCGCGCGTCGTCGCCTTTCTGCGCGCCCACAAAGGGGGCATCCTGCTCTCTGCGGAAAAGGAAGATCTTGCCGAAGAGCGGAAGGAAGCGGGAACGTTCGCGCCCACCGCTTCCGAGCCCGCGCCGCGCGAAGCGGACACCGCCCGCTTCCTGCCGTCGCGCTTTCCCGCGCGCTATGCCTTCAAGATGGGCTTCGCGAGCCTTCGGTTCAAGCCCTTCCGCCTCGTTGTGACCGTCTTCCTCGCCGCCATCGCCTTCATCGTGTTCGGCATCTTTTCGACGATGCTCACCTATTCGCCCGCCGATATGGGCGTTTCGGGCCTTCTCAACGCGGGGTACGGCGCTGCCGTGCTCCAGAAGAAGCTCATCATGCACGCCGTCGATCAAAACGGGCAGTCTTATACGCGCCGCCTGCCCGCGGGGGCGAAGTCGTGCAACTTCGTCGAGGAGGAAGTTTCCGCCCTTTCCGGGCAGTCGGGCATCGCCTTTATCCCCGTGTTCGACTATGCTGCGGCGGTGCTCAGTATCTCGCCTTCCTACGGCCTGTCGGGAAAGGAAGCCGAGGCGAAGAGCGTCTACTACGGAGTGATGGACAGCTTTTCGGGCTTTGCGGAAGCTTCCGCCATCCGCGAAGAGCACGGCATCGGGATCGTCGCGGGGCGCGCCCCCGAAGAGGAGACGGAGTGCATGATCTCCCTTCCCGTCGCCGAAGCATTCGTGGAGTTCGGCTTCCGCAGCTCTTCCGACGCCGAGACGCAAGCGATCGGGAGCGCGGAAGAGCTCCTCGGGAAGACCATCCGCATCAACGTGGGCATCATGAGCACCGTCTATACGACGGTGACGGGCATCTTCGACGCGGGCGAGGACTTTTCCGCCTACGACGATCTCCGCACGCAGGAACTCTCCGCCGAGGAGGAAGGGGAGCTTGAGGAGACCTTTTCCGACGTCTATTTCAATTCCATGGCGTCCGTCTGCTTTGTTTCGGGCGGCTTTTACGAGTACAACCGCAAATTCGATGCGGCGGAGCGGGAGTACCGCTCGCTGCTGCGCCTCGTGCAGGACAACAACGGCACGACGGCTTACACCGAGGAGTCGGAGAGCGCAAGGCGGTATCAGCGGCTTATAGCGCCCCTTTCGGAGGAGCCCGAGAAGATCGCGGAAGCGCTCTTTGCCTACTACGGCAGGGTGGAGGAAGCGCGCGGCCTTGCCTATTCGATGCCCTATGCCTATCTTTCGGGCATCGACGAGGGGCAGGAGGTCTATGAGCTCATCTTCCCCGTCATCGGGTCGGCGGCGGGCGTGCTCGCCGTGTTTGCGGCGCTGCTGCTTTTCAGCTTCATTTCGGCGAGCATCAACGCCAAGAAGAAGGAGATCGGCATCCTGCGGGCGGTGGGCGCGCGGGGCATCGACGTGTTTAAGATCTTCATCGTCGAGGGCATCGCCGTCACCCTCCTGTGCCTTCTCTTCGGCATCGCGGGCAGCCTTGCCGCCTGCACCGTCACCAACGGCATCCTCATTGCGGAAGGGGTGCTTTCGTACAACTTCTTCCTCTTCGGGTGGAAGAACGCGCTCATCCTTTTGGGCATCGCCGCCGCGACGGCGCTCATCGCAACGTGCATCCCCGTCTCCGTCTTTTCTGCGAAGAAGCCAGTCGAAGCCATCCGCTCCGTGTAAGGCGTGAGCCGCGCAAAAAAGGACGCAAAAAGTGTTTTCTCGCGGCGTAAAAAAATTGACAAGGGAAAAAAAGTCTGCTATAATGGGCAGGCAACTTGAAAGAGGGCAAATAAGTGCTGCGGCGAAGGAGGGTTGAATAGGATGTCTACCATCAGAGTCGGCGATAACGAGAATCTCGAGAATGCGCTGCGCCGTTTCAAGAGAAAGTGCTCCCGCGACGGCATCATCGGGGATCTCCGCAAGAAGGAGTTCTACGAAAAGCCTTCCGTGAAGAAGAGAAAGAAGGCGGAAGCAGCCAGAAAGAGAAGCAGAAACTAAGGATAAGAACCGTAACGGAAGTTACGGTTTTTTTCTTGCAAAAAATGTCGAAACCAAGAGAATTTTGGGGAAGCGGGGCGAAAACTATGGAGCGGACGTTGAAATCGCTTGCAAAAGAGGCCAAGGCGCGCATGAAGAAGGGGTTCTGGAGACAGTGCGAGGAGGAACTTGACGCGCATCTCAAAGACGCGCGCGAGCAGGGGATCAGCGAAAGCAGGATGGAGCGGTACTTCAAGGGCAAGGTCGCAGGGCATATCAAGGGCGAAGCGCCCGACGAGTTTTACCTCAAAGTCAAAAAGCTGCTCCTCGAAGAGGGGGAAGTTTCGGACGCCATCGGGCGGCTCACCGACAAGGAGTATTACGCGACGCTCTCCTATGCCGAAAAGCAGCGCTATACCCTGGAGCTTTCGGAAAAGTACTTAAAGGCGTTGGAGCGCTTCAAGCGGGAGGAGCAGTTCGAAAGAAGAAAGCAGGCAAAGCCGCAGGGATGAGGCTTTGCCGGGGGGCGGCTTGTATGGGCAGCGGATGGCGTTTGCGTTCGGCGGCGGGTGAGGCTTTGCAGGGGGCGGGAGCGGTTTCCGATGCTTGTTTGAGCTGCGTCCAATCGCTTGTCGAAACGCGGCGGATATGATATAATATCCTCCATGAACGTTTTGGACCTGAACGAAGAACAGCGGCTGCCCGTCGAGACGACGGAGGGGGCCGTTCTGGTGCTCGCGGGGGCGGGCAGCGGCAAGACGCGCGTTTTGACGGCGCGCATCGCCCACCTCGTGGGGGATATGGGGGTACCGCCCGAGAATATCCTTGCCATCACCTTCACCAACAAGGCGGCGAACGAGATGAAAGAGCGCCTTTCCGCCATCGCCGATACGCGGCGCATGTGGGTGAGCACCATCCACTCCATGTGCGTGCGCATCCTGAGGATGTACGCCGAGCGCAGGGGGCTCACACAGAACTTTTCCATCTATTCCGAGCAGGAGCGCTCCGCCGTCATCAAGCAGGCATTCAAGGAGCTGAACTTCGAAGAGGAGAGCCTTCTGAAGAGCATCAAGTGGCATATCTCCAACGCCAAGATGCTGGGGCTTTCGCCTTCGGAATACGCCGCGCAGCACCGCGCGGAGCGCAACGTCGAAGAGGCGGTGAAGGTCTACAGATCG
>URMI01000076.1 GCA_900548845.1 uncultured Clostridia bacterium
GCGGCATCTGCCTCGTGGAATGGAGCGAAAACATCGCGGGGCTGCTGCCCGAACAAGTGAAGCGCGTGACCATTAAAAAACGCGGCGGCACGCAGCGGGAGATCGAATTTTGAACTATCTTGCCATCGATACGAGCGGCGAATATCTCACCGTCATCGCAAAGCACGGAGAAAGGACGGAGCGCGTGTTCCGCCCCGACTGCCTTGCAAAGCATTCCGTCGTCCTCATGGATGAGATCGACGGGGTGCTCTCGCGCGCGCAGATGACGGCAGCGGAGTGCGACTTTTTCGCGGTCGTCGTGGGACCGGGGTCGTTCACGGGCATCCGCATCGGCATTGCGACCGTCAAGGGCCTCGCCTTTGCCGCGGGGAAGCAGGTGCTCCCCGTCACCTCGCTCGACTGCATCGCATATAGTGTAGAAGATGCGCCCGTGCTCGCCCTCGTGGACGCGGGTCATGGCGCGGTGTACGCCTGCGCCTATGAAAGGGATAAGTCCGTCGCCGTTCCCCCCGCTTACAGGACGGGCGAGGAGGCGTCGGAGCTTGCAAACACCTTCCTGCCCTATGCCCATAAGGCGCTTTCTTTCGGCGGGAAGGAAGCAGCGGTTGCCGATGTGTGCCTGGGGCTCGAGCGCGCCGTTGAGGCGAAGAAAGATGCCCTCGCGGACGCGGCGGAGCTTGCGGCATTGTATCTGAGGAAATCTTCGGCGGAGGAGATGCGGAAATGACCATGCGGCTTTGGCGGTATGAAGACCTCAACGAGATCGCCTCGCTCGAGAGCGAGTGCTTTTCTCAGGACCCGTGGAACGTCAGGATGCTGGCGGAGTCCTTCCTCTCGCCCCATTTCGTGGGGGTCTTGATGGAAGAGGACGGCGCGATCACGGCGTACGGCGGCATCGGCGTCGTCGAAGACGAGGCGGAACTGCAGCTCATCGCGACGGCGGAGATGTACCGCCGCTGCGGCAGGGGCAAGCTCGTCCTTGCCCGCCTCGAAGAGGAGGCGAAAAAGCGCGGTGCAAAGCGGATGTTCCTCGAAGTGCGCGTCTCCAATTCGTCCGCCATTCTGATGTATCTGAAGGACGGCTTTCAGGGCATCTATGCCCGCCCCCGCTATTATAAGGACGGCGAGGACGCCCTCGTCATGAAGAAGGAACTCTGAACATCTCCTTCTTGCAGCAGGGGGAAGGAAAAGACCTCGTGTTTCTGCACGGGTATCTGAGCAACAAAGAAAGTTTTTATCCGCAGATCAATTATTTTTCGCGGCGCTTCCGCGTGACGGCGCCCGATCTCCCCGGGTTCGGGGGGAGCGGCCCCATTCCCGCCGCATGGTCGGTGGGGGAGTATGCGGACTGGCTCGAAGGCTTTCTGAAGGAGCGGGGCATCGTGTTCCCTCACGTCATCGCCCATTCCTTCGGCGGCAGGGTGGCAATAAAGTGCCTCGCGCGGGGGATTTTTGACCGGGCGGTGCTCACGGGGTGCGCGGGCATCGTCAGACGGCGGACGCTTTCTTATCATCTCAAAGTAAAGAGCTATCGGCTGGTCAGAAAGTTCGCTCCGCGCTTTGCGGAAGCAAAGTTCGGGAGCGCGGAATACCGCTCGCTTTCCCCGCTCATGCGGGAGAGTTATAAAAAGATCGTCAACGAGGATCTCAGGGAGGAGGCAAAGCGCATCGCGCGGCCCGTGCTCTATCTGAACGGGGAGCGCGACAGGGAAACGCCGCTCTCCTCCGTCAAAATTTTGCACGAATGCACGGCGGGGAGCCAACTTGCCGTTTTGAAGGGGTGCGGGCATTTCGCCCACCTCGAGGAGCCGCTTCTCTTTGATTTGGCGGCAGAGGAGTTTTTGAATGACGCTTGAAGTGATCTTATCCATCCTTGCGGGGTCTGCCGCGGCGGGGCTCGTCATGAGCTTTTGCATGGCGCCCGTGCTCGGGGTGCTGCAGCAGTGCGGGTACAGCGAAAGGGGGCTCTTCCGCTGGTATTTCCACAAGCACAACATGCTGCGCCGCCGCCACGCCCTTCTCGCGCTTTCCGAGCTCCTGCTCGTCTCCCTCTTCGCGCTGTGCTTCTCCTTTTTGGGGAGTGCGCTTGCCTGCCTCGTTTCGGCGGCGCCCTTTGTCGGGCTGGGGGTGTTGTATATCCTCTCCTCCCGCCATGCGCTCAAAGTGCCGCTCCGCCGTTCCGCGCGCATGATGCGCCTCGGCGGCTGCTGCTTTGTTCTCGTCTGCGCCCTCATCTTCGGGGTGAGCTGCGGCATGTGGTTCGCCGCGGAAGCTGCGGAAAGCGAACTCTTCCGCCTCTTCCGCTTTGTGCCGCTTGCTCTTCTTCCGCTGCTCTTTCCCTTCCTTGCGGCGCTTGCAGGGCTTTTGATGAAGCCCTTCGAACTTTGTCATAACCGCCGCTTCATTGCCCGCGCGAAGAAAAAGCTCGCTGTAAGCCCCTGCATCAAGGTGGGCATCACGGGGAGCTTCGGCAAGACGAGCGTCAAGCATTTCGCTTCGGAGATGCTTTCCGAAAAATTCCGCGTCCTTGCGACGCCGCAGTCCTTCAATACGCCGATGGGCATCGCCCGCACGGTGAAGGGCGGGCTCGACTGCGACATCTTCCTTGCGGAGATGGGCGCAAGAAGAGAGGGGGACATCAGGGAGCTCTGCGAGCTCGTCCGCCCCGAATACGGCATCGTGACGGGCGTTTCCGATCAGCATCTCGAAACGTTCGGCTCGCTCGAGGCGATCGCCGCCGAGAAGAGGGTGCTCGCGGAATATGCGCCCAAAATCGTTCTGGGCGCGAGCGTCCGCTACGACAAAGCGGGCGCGCTCAAAGAGGGGCGCGACTTTGCCGCGGAGGACATCGTCTGCACCGAAGAGGGGACTTCCTTCACCCTGCGCCTCGGGAAGGAGCGCGCCCATATCCAAACAAAGCTCCTGGGCCGCCACAGTGCGGCGGATGTCACCTTTGCGGCGGCGCTCTGCTCCATGCTCGGGATGAGCCTTCCCGAGATCGCGGCGGCGGCAGCCCTTCTCACGCCCGTGCCGCACCGCCTCGAAAAGCGCGTTTCGGGCGGCGTCAATATCCTCGACGATTCGTACAACGCCAACACGGCGGGCGCGCTCGCGGCGGTGGAGACGCTCAAACTCTTCAAAGGCCGCAAGTTCGTGGTGACGCCGGGGCTCGTGGAGCTCGGGGAACTCGAAGAAAAGCGCAACGGCGAGCTGGGCGCCGCGCTCGTAGGCCTCGACGGTATCCTGCTCGTGGGGGAGACGCGCGTCTCTGCCGTCAGCGCGGGGTACCTCAATGCGGGCGGCGACGGCGGGAAGCTGCGCACCCTGCCCACGCTGCGCGAAGCGCAGCTCGTCTTAAAGAACGAACTGAAAGCGGGCGACACCGTGCTCTTTTTGAACGATCTGCCCGATACCTATTGAATATAAGGCTTTGCTGCCCGTACCGAAGAAAGTTGGTGCGGGCCTTTATTTTATTTTGGGGAGGGAAGCATGAAGCGGGTCGCAGTCTTTTTCGGGGGCGTTTCCAACGAGCACGACATTTCCGTGCTCACGGGCATGATGGCGGTAAACTTATTGAAGAGCGCGGGCTATGAGGTGCTGCCCGTCTTCCTGCCCCTTTCGGGCGGGATGACGCTCGCAAAGAACGCCTCGCGCGCCGAGGACTTTGCAGAGGGCAAGCGCTATCCCGCCGTCGGGCTGAGCGGCGCCGCCCTCGAACGAAGAGGCTTGTTCCGGAGGAGAACGCCCTTCGACGTTGCCCTCAACTGCTGCCACGGCGGCATGGGGGAGGACGGCACGCTCTCGGCGCTTTTTGCCTTTCACGGGGTGCCGTCCGCGTCTCCTTCCATGGAGCTTTCGGCGGCGTTCATGGATAAGTCGCTTGCAAAGCTCGCCCTGAAAGGGCTGGGGTTGCCCGTCCTTCCCTCCGTCTGCGTGCGGGAAGGGGAGGGGGAGCGCGCCAAAGCGGAGGCAAAAAAGCTCGGCTATCCGCTCGTCGTCAAGCCGTGCAGGCTGGGCTCGAGCATCGGCGTCACCGTCGTCGGGGAAGAGCGCGAACTCCTCGTCGCCCTCGCTCTTGCTTTCCGCCTCGACGGCTCGGCGCTCCTCGAACCCTATCTTGCGCACCGGCGCGATCTCAACTGCGCCGCCGTGAAGCGGGGCGGGGAACTCGTCCTCTCGCCGATCGAGGAAGTGCTCTCCTCCTCGCCCGTCCTCACCTTCGGAGAAAAATACGAGAGCACGGAGCGCCGCAGCGTCATCCCCGCCGACATCCCCGAAGAGGCGGCAGACACCATCCGCGCCGCCATGCGTTCGGTCGCGGAAGCCTTCTCCCTTAACGGCGTGGTGCGGGGAGATTTCTTCCTCGCAGAGGACGGCAGAGTGTATTTCAACGAACTCAACACGGTGCCGGGCTCCCTTGCCTTCTATCTCTTCGGCGATACATTGACGGACGCGCGCGATTTTCTCGTTTCTCTCGTCGAGAACGCCTCGCTTCCGCCCGCAAAGCCGCCGCTTGCGACGGGGCTTCTCTCCCGCACGCGATTTGCGGGCGCAAAAGGTTGCAAAAACCGCTCCCCCGTGTTATAATACCAATATTATAATACCGAAATCAAAAGGGAGCAACTCTATGGCAAAGATCCAAATGAAGACGCCGCTCGTCGAAATGGACGGCGACGAAATGACGCGCATCCTCTGGCAGGAGATCAAGGACATCCTGCTCACCCCCTATATCGACCTCAAGACGGAGTACTACGACCTCGGCCTTCCTCACCGCGACGAGACGGACGATCAAGTGACCGTCGATTCCGCCGAGGCGACCAAGCGGCTGGGCGTTGCCGTCAAGTGCGCGACCATCACCCCCAACGTGCAGCGCATGAGCGAATACCACCTCAAGAAGATGTGGAAGAGCCCCAACGGCACCATCCGCCGCATTCTCGACGGCACCGTCTTCCGCGCGCCCATCCTCTGCGAGGGCATCGTGCCCTATATCCCCAGCTGGAAGCAGCCCATCGTGCTCGCCCGTCACGCCTACGGCGACGTCTATTCCGCCGTCGACGAAGAACTTGAAGCGGGCGAAAAGGCGTATCTCGTCATCGAAAACGAGAAGGGCGAAGTGCGCCGCAGGCTCATCCATGCATTCGACGGCGCGGGCGTCGTGCAGGGGATGCACAACACGGACGCATCCATCCGCTCCTTCGCGCACTCCTGCTTCCGCTATGCGGTGGAGAACAACATCCCCATGATCTTCTCCACCAAAGACACCATCTCCAAGCAGTACGACGGCAGGTTCAAGAAGATCTTCGAAGAAGTCTACGAAGAGTACCGCGCCCAATTTGAAGCAAAGGGCATCTGGTATCTCTATACCCTCATCGACGACGCCGTGGCGCGCGTGGTGCGCAGCGAAGGCGGGCTCCTCTGGGCGTGCAAGAACTACGACGGCGACGTCATGAGCGACATGGTCGCGACCGCCTACGGTTCTTTGGGCATGATGAGCTCGGTGCTCGTCTCGCCCGACGGCAAGTACGAGTACGAGGCGGCGCACGGTACCGTCACCCGCCACTACTACAAGCACCTGAAAGGGGAGGAGACGTCGACGAACTCCGTCGCGACCATCTTCGCCTGGACGGGCGCGTTGAAGAAGAGAGGGGAGCTCGACGAAACGCCCGAGCTCGTCGCCTTTGCAGAAAAGCTCGAAAACGCCACCAAGGCGACCATCGAGGCGGGCGAAATGACGGGCGACCTCATCCCGCTCTTCCACAAAGAGGGCGTCAGCCCGAAGAAGCTCAATTCCGAAGAATTCCTCCGCGCGATCGCCGCAAGATTGTAAGACGCTCACCCCTTGTCTCTCTCGTGAGAGCAAGACAAACATCATCTCCTTGGCTCCCTCCTTGAGGGAGCTGGCAGCCCACAGGGCTGACGGAAGGAGTCAACCATATTTTAGGCGCCTTCTTGAGGGAGCTGCCACGGCATCCGAAGTTTACTTCGGTGCCGCGGCTGAGGGAGTCACCT
>URMI01000077.1 GCA_900548845.1 uncultured Clostridia bacterium
CGCGGCGCTTATTTATCCCGCAAAGCTTTTGCTTCGCAAAAGCTTTGCGGGAGCCCTCGTCGCAGCGGAGCAAATTTCGCAAGCCGCTGTGTTCCTCGCGGCTTTGCTCCGATGCTCGCTGCTCCTCTTCCCGAAAAATTCGCTGCGCGACTTTTTCGGGAGCCCTGTATATCCCAAAAAATTCGCTGCGCGACTTTTTCGGGAACGCTTTCTTATAAATCAAATCCCGCGAGGAGGGTTGCCCTCCGCTGCGGGACTCAATTTGTACCCTACGGGTACTTAATGTTCTTAGAATGACAACAAAGTTCGCGGGCGAAGAAGCAAATTAAAATCAATCAACTCCACCCCTCACGGCATTTGTTTTGCGAAGCAAAAGAAATGCGTGAACTTCATCACATCTTCTCATGGATCGTCCGTGCGATGACGTCGTCCTGCTGCTCCTTGGTGAGCTTGATGAAGTTGACCGCGTACCCGCTCACGCGGACGGTGAGCTGGGGGTACTTTTCGGGGTGCTTCTGCGCGTCGAGCAGCGTCTCGCGGTTAAACACGTTGACGTTGAGATGATACCCGCCGTCCGCCACATAGGCGTCGAGCATATTGACAAGGTTTTCCGTCTGCTGATTGCTCATAATAAGTTCCTCCTTTAATCTTCGTCTTTGCCGAGCGACTGCGGCGTCACCGAGAAGGTGTTGGAGATGCCGTCGCGGGCGTAGTCGTAGGGAAGCTTGGCGACCGATTCGAGGGAAGCGAGCGCGCCGTGGGAATCTCTCCCGTGCATGGGGTTGGCGCCGGGGGCAAGCGGCTCGCCCGCGCGCCTGCCGTCGGGGGTGTTGCCCGTCTTCTTGCCGTACACCACGTTGGAAGTGATGGTGAGGATGGACATCGTCGGCACCGATCCGCGGTAGGTGTAGCAGGACTTTATTTTATTCATGAACGTCTTGACGATCCACACGGCGAGCTCGTCCGCCCTGTCGTCGTTGTTGCCGTACTTGGGGTAATCGCCCTCGATCGTAAAGTCGGTGACGATGCCCTCTTCGTTCCTGACGGGATACACTTTCGCGTACCTGATGGCGGAAAGGCTGTCCGCCGCGCACGAGAGCCCCGCGATGCCCGTTGCGAAGAAGCGGCGCACCTGCACATCGTGCAGCGCCATTTCGAGCGCTTCGTAGCAGTACTTATCGTGCATGTAGTGGATGAGGTTGAGCGTATTGACGTAGAGGCGGGCGAGCCACTCCATCATCTGCTCGTACTTGCGCATGACCTCGGAAAAATCGAGGGGGCCGTCGCCGAGGATGGGCGCGTATTCGGGCGAGACCTGCATGGGCTTTCCCGTCTTTTTGTCCTTCATGAGCTCGTCCTTGCCGCCGTTGATGGCGTAAAGCAGGCACTTTGCAAGGTTGGCACGCGCCCCGAAGAACTGCATATCCTTGCCCACGCGCATGCTCGAAACGCAGCAGGCGATGCAGTAATCGTCCCCCATCTCGGGCCGCATCAGATCGTCGCTCTCGTATTGGATGGCGCTCGTCTCGATGGAAACTTCGGCGCAGAAGCGCTTGAAGCCTTCGGGGAGCCGTCTCGACCACAGCACCGTGAGGTTGGGTTCGGGCGCGGGGCCGAGGTTTTTGAGCGTGTGCAGGATGCGGAAGCTGTTCTTCGTGACGAGCGTCCTGCCGTCCACTCCCATGCCGCCGATGGACTCGGTGACCCAGGTGGGGTCGCCGCTGAACAGTTCGTTGTACTCCCTGATGCGCATGAACTTGACGACGCGCAGCTTCATGACGAAGTGATCGATGAGCTCCTGCGCCTCGAGCTCGGTGAGCTTCCCTTCGCGGAGGTCGCGCTCGATGTAGATGTCGAGGAAGGTGGAATTGCGGCCGATGCTCATCGCCGCGCCGTTCTGATCTTTGACGGCGGCGAGATAGCCGAAGTACAGCCACTGGATGGCCTCCTGCGCGTTCTCGGCGGGGCGGGAGATATCGAAGCCGTACTCCGCCGCCATCGCTTTGAGCGCCTTCAATGCCTTGACCTGCTCGGCGACTTCCTCGCGGTCGCGGATGCGGTCGGGCGTCATGTCGCCGTCGATGCGGGATTTATCCTCTTCACGCTTTTGGATGAGGTAGTCGACGCCGTAGAGCGCCACGCGGCGGTAGTCGCCCACGATGCGGCCGCGGCCGTAGGTATCGGGCAGCCCCGTTAAGATATGCGCGGAGCGCGCACGGCGCATCTCGGGGGTATAGGCGTCGTACACGCCGTCGTTGTGCGTCTTTCTGTAATGCGTGAAGATATATTTGACCTCGGGGTCGATGTGATAGCCGTACATTTCGAGCGCCTCTTCCGCCATGCGGATGCCGCCGAAGGGCTGCAGCGAGCGCTTGAAGGGCATATCCGTCTGGAGTCCCACGATCTTTTCGAGCGACTTATCGAAATACCCCGCCTTGTGGCTTGCGACGGTGGAGACGACGGACGTATCGGCGTCGTACACGCCGCCGCGCTCGCGCTCCTTCTTGCTGTAGTCCATGACGATCTCCCAAAGCTTCTTGGTCGCTTCGGTCGCGGGCGCGAGGAAGGAGCCGTCGCCCTCATACGGGGTGTAGTTGCGCTGGATGAAATCGCGCACGTCCACTTCGTCATTGCTCCACTTGCCGGGCTCGAAGGAGCGCCATGCTCCCTCGAAGTTCTTCACTAACTGTTCTTTTGCCGTCATGTCGGCCCTCCCGTATCGTACTGCGGGTCACTTGGCCCGCGCTTCCTCAAGTTTTGCATCCAGCCAGAGGGAGAGGATCTCCTCCGGCTGATAGCCCGAACAGCGCGCCGTCACTTCGCCGTCTTTTAAGACGAGCACCGTCGGAACGCGGTCGATCTCGTACTTTCTCACCTCTTCGGCGTTTTCTTCCGTCACTTCGAGGTGCTTGAGCGGAATACCCCGCTCCGCCGCCAGCCTATTCAGAAGCGGCAGGAGCGAAAAACAGTTCGCGCAGCTCTCGCCGCTCACTTCCAACAATTCAATGTTCGCCATCTTTCCCTCCGATGCCCCTCGATAAGATCGCGCGGGCGTTCTGGATGCGCTCTTTTTCGGGCGGGCGCACCCCTTCCAAGGGGTACTCCATGCCCAGCGCGCGGTATTTTGCAATACCCAGCGTGTGATAGGGCAGCACTTCCACCTTTTCCACCGTCTTCAGACTGTCTATCAATGCTTTGAGCCGAAGCAGCGCGCCGTCGTCGTCCGTGATGCCGGGCACGAGGACGTGCCTGATCCACATGGGCTTGCCCCGCTCGGAAAGATAGTTGGCAAACGCCCTTGCGTGCGCCCCCGAACGCCCCGTGAGCGCCCTGTGCGCCTCCTCGTCGATATGCTTGATATCGAGGAGCACCAGATCGGTGACCTTCAGAAGTTCGTCAAACGCGCTTTTGTCCGCATTCTCCTCTGCGGGAAAGGGTGCGGCGGAGGTATCGAGGCAGGTATGCACGCCCTTGGCTTTGAGGCGGGAAAAAAGTTCTGTGAGGAAGAGAAGCTGCAGCATGGGCTCGCCGCCCGTCGCCGTCACGCCGCCCTTGGTGCCGAAATAGCTCTTGTATTTGAGGGCTTCTTTGACGGCGTCTTCCACAGAAACTTCCCTGCCGCCGCCAACTTGCCAGGTGTCGGGATTGTGGCAGTACTTGCAGCGCATCGGGCAGCCCTGAAAGAAGATGACGAAGCGGATGCCCGGACCGTCGACCGTGCCGAATGATTCATAGGAATGGATGCGCCCCGTCATGCCCTTTCGGCCTCCTTGTTTACAGTATGTGCACGCCGCCCTCCCTGAAATACCCTCAAAAAACAGGAAAGGACAGCACCCTACCAAAAGAGGTACTGCCCAGACGAAACGGCTGCTCTGCCCCTACGGTTTCACGCGGTGCTCCGCCAATTCGTCAGTCGCCGTAAGGTGCTATCACTATAACACAGAACTTGTGTTCTGTCAAGCAAAAAGCACAAGATTTTCCGATGAAAAGATTTTTCACCACAAAATCTTGTGCCAGCCGAGGGAAATTTCCACTACATATCCACGTTATTCCAGACGGATGCGGCGAAGCAGCGCGGCGTTGCCCACGGCTCTGCCGCCGCCTAAGACGACCGCCATCTGCGGATCGCCCGAAAGGTGTGCTTCCATCTGCAGCTTTTTCGACATATACTCCGCGAGCCCCGCGATGTTGCACACGCCGCCCGAGAGATACAGCCCGTTTTTGAGCATCGCCGCCGAAACTTCCGCGGGAAGCTTTTTTAAGACGAGGTCGGCGTATTCCGCGATCTTATCGATATACACCTTGATGGGGAAGACGATATCCGCCGAAGAGACGGAGACGGAGCGCGGACGGCCCGACTTGATGTCGCGCCCGTTGATGATGGTGCTCTGGTTGTCGTCCTCGATGAGGCTGCCCACCGTGTTTTTGAGCTTTTCGCTCGTCAGCGCGCCGATCTTTAAGGAGAAGGTATCGGCGATATGGTCGATGATGTGCACGTCCATATTGCTGCCGCCCACGTTCATGGAGAGCCCCGCGATGATGCCGTCGAGCGAGAACGCCGCGATGGACGTGACGCCCGCGCCGATGTCGATGGCGAAGACGGGGTTGCTCTCGGAAAGGGGCACATCCTGACCGAGCACGCTCAGAAAGGGCGTTTCCGCAAAGTTGACCCTGCCGATGCCCGCCGCCTTTGCGACGCGGTACACCTTCTCGCGCGATTCCACCTTATACCCGCAGGGCACGCAGAAGAGCGCTTCGACGGACGTTCCGCGTTTGACCACCTTGCGGAGGAAATATTCGAGCAGCGCCCCCGCGAGCCGTTCGGAGACGATCTCCCCCTCATACACGGGGAAGCAGACGTCCGTCTGTTCGGCGGTCTTGCCGAGGAGCCGCTTGGCTTCATTCCCGAAGGCGCGAATTTCGCCCGTATCCTTCTGCACGGTGACCGCAGTCGCCTCGGCGAGCACGATGCCGCTGCCTAATTTGTAGATCTTCGTCACCGAAGTGCCGAAGTCGATCGCAAGTTTTATCATAAGTGCAACTCCTTGACATATTCACGCACGCGTTCGAGGGGGAGCCCCACGACGTTCGAATAGCTGCCCCCGAAGGAACAGACAAAGCCGCTGTCCTGAATGCCGTAGGCGCCCGCCTTGTCGAGCGGGGAGCCCGTTCTGATGTACGATAAGATCTCCTCGTCCGAAAGGGAACGGAAGGTGACAAAAGTCTCTTCGACGCCGCTCCTTTCCCCTTCGGGCGTGACAAGGCACACCCCGGTATAGACGGAGTGCGTCTTTCCGCTTAAGAAGCGGAGCATCTCAAAAGCGTCCGCCTCGTTCTTGGGTTTTCCCAATATTTCGCCGCCCATGCAGACGACGGTATCCGCGCCCAGCACCGCCGCATCGGGAAAGCGGGAAAACACCTCCCTCGCCTTCCCTTCGGCAAAGCGCAGGCAGCGCGCTTTTCCGCCCTCTTCTGCCGCCGCGATCTCTTCAAACCGCGAGGGCACGACTTCGAAGGCGGGAACAACTTCTAAAAGGAGCTCCCTCCGCCGCGGGGAATTGCTCGCGAGCAAAAATCTCACAGGATCTCCAGATTTTTCTTGAAGGTGCGCTTGAAATCGATGTTCGCTTTGAGCGCCTGGCTGATCTCCAGCGTCGCGTCGCCCGTGACTTCCGTCTTCATGATGACGGAATCGCCCAGAACGTCGCAGTTGATGCCCGTGACGACGCCCTGACCGCTCCTGTCGAGGCTCTCGGCGATGCGCAGGAGCACGCCGAGCTTCCGGACGATCTCGACGTCCTCTTCGCTGACGATATCCTTATAGCGCGCCCAATCGGAAGAAGCGAGGTCTTCCTTGGTATGGCAGCCCGCCACGAAGGCGGCGAGCACGATCTCGCGGTGCGTCGCGCCGTGGATGGGCGAATTGAGGATGATATAGCGGCTGTGCTGCTGGTTGTTGTAAAAGCGCACGCGCTTGCCGCAGTCATGCAGG
>URMI01000078.1 GCA_900548845.1 uncultured Clostridia bacterium
CTCTTCCGATCTGGTGGCGCACTTTTCAGAAAGTTCTTCCACTTCTCTTTGGATGTATTCCGCGTTCAAAGCCATAGTTTGCCTCCTTTTTTTGCGCACGCCGATGCAAAATGCCCGCCGCCGCAAGGGGTATTTTGACCCATCATAACACATTTTTTAGAGGGTTGTCAACCCCTGAACGGGAAAGTTGTGTGAAAATTGCACCCAATTGCAGCGCGGAAAGAGAAAAGCAGCGCCGCCGCGGCAGAGCCGCGGCGGCGCGCATAGCGGATGGGATGATCGGTTTTAAACGGCTTCCGAAAGGACGGATAGAAGGTCGATCCCCCGCGAGAGGCGCAGGATGAGAAGGTCTGTGCCGTACAGGACGCAGCCGAGGAGGAACCCCGCCGCAAGGATGACGGCGACCATGATGATATCCCACTTCTTCAGGCGGAAGGAGCGGCGGTAGATGAAGTAGAGCACAAAGATAACTGCCGCAGCGATGACAGTATAATACAAAAGATCGATGCGCCAGCCTCCGCCCACGCCGAACCCGACGACGAGCACCGCATAGACCGCGATCGCATAGACGGGGATGATGACCTTATAGCCCCACCACGAGGAGGAGACCTGCGCGGCGTTTTCCGACTTGTCCCGATCGGCAAGCAGGAAGAGCGAAAGATATGCCGCCGCCGACTCCGCAAGCCCGAAAAAAAGCGCAAACAAGAATGCGAACTGCACGGGATATTCGTAGCTCACGAGAGAATTCCCGATCCGGATCAGTTCTTCCAGCCGCCCTTCCATGATCCATTCGTGCATGAGCTTCGTGACCGTGGAGACGGGGCTGTAGGTGAAGAGCAGCATGCCGAGCGCATCCCCTATGAGATGTTCCCCGCCGACGGAAAATTCGTAGCTCTGGACCGCCATGGAAACGCAGAAATTCACGAGAGGCAGCGCGCACGCCCATGCGGCGATAAAGACAATGCCGTCCGCCACGGTGTTGCCGCGCGTGAAGAGGAAGGCGTTGACCCCGAAGAGGCCCGCGCCCAGAAGGAGCAGAAGCCCGTATGCGGGAAGATAATAGAAGTAATGCAGCTCGGAGCCGCGGAGAGCGATCGCCGCCGCCGACAGCCAATAGGCGAGCGTAAAGGGCACGAGGGTGAGGACGAGCCCGCCCGCCGTGCGCACAAAGGCGAGCTGCTTCCTCGTGATGGGCAGCGAATACCAAAGATCGACGCTGCGCTGCTTCATGCGGTAGGAAAATTGCAGCACGGGGGTCACCGTGCAGAGGATGCAGAGGATGACTGCACTGCATTCGATGCTGCTGTTTTCAATGCGCTTGCCTGTTTCTGAGATATAATTCGACGACATGGCAACGCCGACGGCGATGACGACGGCGATGGCGGTGAACACGACGAGGGGCAGAAGATTGCGTTTGAGTTCGTGCAAAAGCGGCTTTTTCATGACAGATACCCCCTGCTCCTGACTTCGCAGAGGAAGAGCTCCTCAAAGTCGACTTTGATCTCTTCCACAAAGATGGGCGAAAGCGCCTTAAGCGCCGAGACGATCTCTTCGCGCTCGCCGCGGACGACGAAGCGCACCACGCGCCCCTCGCTCTCGAAGGAGAGGCACTCGAAGGGGAAGCGTTCGCGCGGGACGGGCTCTTCGAACGCCGCCTGGAACTTATGCACCTGAGCGAGCGTTTCCGAAAGGTCGCCCGCGTCGGCAACGGCGCCGCCGTCGAGGAGCGCGAAGCCCGAGCAGATATCTTCGAGCTCGCGCAGCGAATGGCTGGAGATGACGGCGGTCGTCCCCTCGAGCGAGATGATGCCGCGCTTGAGTTCGAGGCGCGCCAAGGGGTCGAGACCGTCAAAGGCCTCGTCCAGGAGAAGATACTTCGGCCGGCATGCGAGCGCGAGCGCCGCGAATGCCTGCCGCTTCATGCCCTTGGAGAAATTGCGGATGGGCGTGCGGCGTTCGAGCGAAAAGAGTTTTTCGTAACGGGCAAAGAGCTCGTCGTCGAAAGCATAATAGCTCTTGTAGAGCGCGACGAGCTTTTCCACCGTCGTCCCCGCCGTGTAGTAGGGCTCGTCGGGCAGAAAGAAGAGCTCTTTGCGCTTTTTCGCGTTGCCCGCGATGTTTTCCCCGTCATATTCGACAGTGCCTTCGTCGGGGCGCAAGACGTCTGCCATCATGCGAAGGAGCGTCGTCTTGCCCGCGCCGTTGATGCCGACGAGCCCGAACACCGAAGCATCGGGCACCGTCAGGGAGACGCCGCTCAAGACCTCCTTCGTCCCATAACTTTTCCTTAATCCCTTGATCGTTATCATAACTTACTCCGAATGCGAACTAATCGCGATAAACTTCCTCGATGAGAGAGAGCGCGTCCTCTTTGGAGAGCCCCGCCTCGCGGAATACGATGAGACGGGAGCGCGCTTCTTCTTTGACGGGAGAACGCTTTTCCGCCGCGCAGGCGAACACCCCCTTCTTGGGGATGGAACGGATGACGCCCTCGTCTTCGAGCTCGTAATACGCCCGCGCGACGGTGTTGGGGTTGACCCCCAGCTTGAGCGCCAGATTGCGGACGCTGGGCAGCCGTTCGCCGTCCTTTAAGACGCCGAGCGAGATGTACCGCTCGACCGTCTCTTTGATCTCCTCGTAAATACTCTTTTTTCCGGTCAGATGAATTTCCATGTGCGCACCATATGAGCTGTTTTATCTGTGACCTCTGTCATAATTGTACAACAGGGCCGCCGTTTTGTCAAGGGGTTGGGGAAAAGTTTTATAAAGTTTCGGCACCGCAAGAAACGCGCGGTGCCGCATTTGCAGCCTGAAAATTTCTCAGCCGCGGCTTGAAAAGTAGTTGTTGAGCGCCGAGACGAGCGCATACACCGACGAGCGGATGATATCGCTGTTCTCGCCCGCGCCCCAGAAGAGCTTTCCGTCCTTTTCGACGGCGACGTAGGAAAGCGCCTGCGCGAAGGAGCCCGAAGCGAGGGCGTGCTGTTCGTAGCCCGTCAAAACATAGTCGATGCCGAAGTACTGCTTGAGGGCGTTACTGACAGCGTCGAGGCGGCCGTTGCCCGTCGCGGTGACGGTGACAACGTCTTTGCCGTCCTTCACTTCCACGATGGCGGTGATGCCGTTCTCCTGCTTGTAGTGCACCTCGCCGACGTCGAAGCGGCCGCGGGCGCTCAGGAACCGATCGCAGAAGAGCTTGAAGAGCTCCTGCGGTTTGAGTTCCTTGTGCTGCTCGTCCGAGACGTGCTTGGCAAGGGCGCTCATCGCCTCGCGCATTTTGGAGGGGAGCTTGATGTCGTAGCACTGTTCGAGGACGTACCCCACGCCGCCCTTGCCCGACTGCGAGTTGATGCGGATGACGTCCGAATCGTAGATGCGGCCGACGTCGCGCGGGTCGATGGGAAGATAGGGAACATCCCACACGCCGCCGTGCTCGGCGCGCCAGTGCATGCCCTTGGCGATGGCGTCCTGATGGGAGCCCGAGAACGCCGCGAAGACGAGCTCGCCCGCATAGGGCTGACGGGGAGAAATTCTGAGCGTGGTGAATTGTTCGTAGGCGTCCGCGACGGAGGGCATATCGGAAAAATCCAGCCCGGGATCGACGCCCTGCGAATACATATTCATGGCGAGGGTGACGATATCGCAGTTGCCCGTGCGCTCGCCGTTGCCGAAGAGGGTGCCTTCGACGCGGTCGGCGCCCGCAAGGAGGCCGAACTCCGCCGTTGCGACGCCCGTGCCGCGGTCGTTGTGGGGATGAAGGGACAAAACGACGTTCTCGCGGTACTTCATGTGCTTGTGCATGTACTCGATCTGCTGCGCGTAGACGTGCGGCATGGCGTTTTCCACCGTGGAGGGAAGGTTGATGACCGCCTTCCTGTCTGCCGTGGGCTGCCAGATATCGAGGACGGCGTTGACGACTTCGAGCGCGTACTCGGGCTCGGTGCCCGTGAAGCTCTCGGGCGAATATTCGAAGCGGTACTTCTCGCCCGCCTCTTCGGTGAGCTGCTTCAGAAGCTTCGCGCCGTCGACGGCGATCTGCTTTATTTCCTCTTTGGACTTTTTGAAGACCTGCTCGCGCTGGGCGACGGAGGTCGAATTATAGACGTGGACGATGACGTTCTTGGCGCCCTTGACCGCCTCGAAGGTGCGGCGGATGATGTGCTCGCGCGCCTGCGTCAGCACCTGGATGGTGACGTCGTCGGGGATGAGATCCTGTTCGATGAGGGCGCGAAGGAAGGCGTACTCCGTCTCGCTCGCAGCGGGGAAGCCCACCTCGATCTCCTTGAAGCCGACCCGAAGGAGCAGTTTGAAAAATTCGAGCTTGGTCTCGAGCGACATGGGCTCGATGAGCGCCTGGTTGCCGTCGCGCAAATCAACGCTGCACCAGACGGGCGCTTTTTCCACCATGTCTTTTTCCGCCCAATCCATGCAGCGCTCGGGCGGAAGGATGAATTGTTTGCAGTACTTGTTGTTCTCCATGAGTCCCTCCTCACTTGAAATAAAAAAGCCGCGCCTCCCGAAAAGAGACGCGGAATCGCGCGGTACCACTCTTATTGCGGGCACATGCCCGCCGCTTGACGGATACTTCCATATCCTCTCCCTGTAACGGGGGACGCCGTTCCGCCTTACTTTGGTTCGGGCAGACCGCTCGGCGGTGAGTTCGCCCCTCCCCTCTGCCGCCTCGCACCTTCCGGCGGCTCTCTGAAAGCAGGAAAAAGGGGGTACTGCTCCGCGTCTTCGCGTTATATTTGTTCTATCATATCATGAAGATACGAAAAAAGCAAGCAATTTTCGGGGAATTTTGAAATTTTCTCACCCCTTGGCGGCACAAGCGGCGCACACGCCCGAAACTTCGAGCTCGCTCTCTTCGAAAAGAAAGCCTTCGGGCAGAGCGAGGGGCGCGGGAACGCCTTGAAGATCCCACACCCTGCCGCAGAGGCGGCAGCGCGCGTGCGCATGGGGGGAAGTGTTATGATCGTAGTGCGCCTCGTCGCCGAGGAGACGGAGCTTTTTCACCCTGCCGCTCTCCGAAAAGGCGGAAAGGACGCGGAAGACCGTCCCGCGGCTGACCGCGGGCTCTTTGCCCTGCAAATACGCGTACACTTCCGTCGCCGACGGATGATCGAGCGCACGAAGCGCATCATATACCGCCTGTTTTTGCGCTGTGCGGCGCTGAGACGTCATCTTGCTTCCCTCTTCCCCGCAGAGTTCCCGACCGCCTTAGTTCTCTTCGTCGGGCTCGAGCATCGCCGCTTCGTCGGCGTCCTCAGAGTCTTCGTACTGGTTGCAGAATTCTGCGAACACCTCGTCGAGGAGCGCGTCGTCGTCGATGGTCTCGAGGCGCTCGTCGTCCTCGTCGCCCACCAGGCGGAAGACGGCGACTTCCTCGCCTTCATCCTCGTCCGCTTCCTCCACGCTGAGAACGGGCGTGAAGAAGCAGTACCATTCGCCCTTGTACTCGATGGTGCCGACGTGCTCGTAGCGCAGCGTGTTGCCGTCCTCGTCGATGAGTTCGACGATGTTGTCGCCGTCCTCGTAATCGTTGTTCTCTTCCTTGAAGCTCATTGCTGTTTTCTCCTTTTTGCGTCTTGATAAAAATCCTTCGAGGATGTACGCCGCCGCAAGCGAATCGATGTGCTTGTTCTTCTTGTCCTTCTTGGAGCTCACGCCCGTAAAGACGAGGTCGCGCCGCGCTTCGCGCGTCGTGTAGCGCTCGTCCTCTTCATAGACGGGGATGGAGAGCCGTTCCCGAAGCGCCGAAATAAAGCGCGCCGTCTTGCGCGTCTGCACGCTCTCGGTGCCGTCGGCGTTGAGGGGCAGCCCGCAGACGACGGCAGAAGCGTTCTCCCGCTCCGCAAGCGCCTGCATGGCGGCAACGTCCCGCTCGAAGTCCCCCGTGCGGAAGTAGGTATCCCCCGGCACGGCGTACTCGCCGAACGGGTC
>URMI01000079.1 GCA_900548845.1 uncultured Clostridia bacterium
CGATCTGGCGACGCCCGCGCCCTACGAGCTCGAACAGGCGGGCCAGGTCGTCGAACAGCTCATCCGCCCGACGGGGCTTTTGGATCCGCCCGTCTCGGTGCGCCCCACCAAGGGGCAGATCGACGACCTTCTCTCGGAGATCCGCACTGTCACGCAGGCGGGCGGCAGGGTGCTCGTGACGACGCTCACCAAGCGCATGGCGGAATCGCTCACCGACTATCTGAAGGAAAACAACGTCAAGGTGCGCTATATGCACTCGGACATCGACACTTTGGAGCGCATCGACATCGTCAACGGGCTGCGTTCGGGCGAATTCGACGTCTTGTGCGGCATCAACCTGCTGCGCGAAGGGCTCGATCTGCCCGAAGTGCGCCTCGTCGCCATTCTGGACGCCGACAAAGAGGGGTTCTTGCGGAGCGAGACCTCCCTCGTGCAGACCATCGGCAGAGCGGCGAGAAACGCCGAAGGGCGGGTCATCATGTATGCCGACGAAATGACGGGCAGCATGCAGCGTGCCATCGGCGAGACGGAGCGCCGCCGCGCCATCCAGCAGAAGTACAACGAGGAACACCACATCATCCCCAGGACCATCGTCAAAGAGGTCAAGTCCTCGCTCATGATCACGGGCAAGGCAAAGCCCGAAAAGGACATTGCGATGAAGGACATCCCCGAAGAGATCGAAAAGCTCAAAGCGCTCATGAAGGTGGCGTCTTCGCAGCTCGACTTCGAGCGCGCCATCGAACTGAGGGAGCGCATCGCGGAGTTGAAGAAAAAACTGCGCAAGTGAGGGAGCCGCTTTGAAGATCGCCATCGACATCGACGATACGCTGAACGTGATTGAACGGGCGCGCTATGCGGGCGCCTACATTGAGAAAGAGGGGCTGCCCTTCCGCGTTACAGACCCCTGTGCCAACGCCTTCGTGCGCGTGTGCGATTGGGGGGAAGAGGACGTCATCCGCTTCATTGGGGAGGGCGGGGCGGCGGCGTTTATAGAAGCGCTCCCCCGTGAGGGCGCGCAGAAGACGCTCTCCCGCTGGAAAGAGGCGGGGCATACGATCGTCATCCTGACGGCGCGGCTTAAAAGCTGGTTCGGCGATCCGTATGCCATTTCTTATGAGTGGCTGAAAAGATACGATTTTCCCTTCGACGAGCTCGTCGCCGACTGCGAAGAGAAGGGGAAGTACTGCAAGGAGCACAAAGTTGACGTGCTCATCGACGACAATCTCACCCACTGCCGCTCGGCAAGAGAGCACGGCGTGACGCCCGTGCTTGCCGTGTGCAGAGCGACGGAGGCCTTCCGCGGGGAGTTTGAATACGTCGGCGAAGATTGGGAAGGCATCGCGGCGTGCGTTGCAAACATCGCCGGACGAAAAGGAGAACGGGCATGAAGCGCACGGAAGAAGCCGAGTTCACCGTCATGGTGATGGTGAAAAAGAAGGGCACCCAACTTGTCGCCGTCGAAGAGCGCAGGAAGGGGAATTGGGACGGGCTCATCTTCCCGGGCGGGCATGTCGAAGAGGGCGAAAGTTTTCAGGAAGCCGCCAAAAGAGAGGCGGAGGAAGAGACGGGGCTTATAGTTTCCAACGTCGCCTTCTGCGGGCTCGTCCATTGGGCGCACCGCACGAAGCAGGAGCGCTATCTCGCCTTTCTTTACACTGCCGAAGGGGAAGGGGAGCTCCTGCCCGAGACGCACGAGGGGCGCAACTTCTGGATGCCGCTTCAAGACTTTTTGGCGGCGGAAGGCAAATCTCCCGCGATGGACGAATATATGGCGTGCTTTTTGGGCGAAGCGCGCGAACTGTTTGCAAAATACGATGAGGAGGGCACCGACCCGCTCATCGTGCTGAAATAAGCTATGAAAGAAGAAATTTACGTCAAGGGCGCCAAAGAAAACAACTTGAAGAACGTCGATGTGCATATCCCGCGCGGCACGCTCACCGTGTTTACGGGCGTTTCGGGCAGCGGGAAGAGTACGCTCGCCTTCGACACCATCTTTGCAGAAGGGCAGAGGCGGTATATGGAGAGCCTTTCGTCCTACGCCCGCCAATTCCTCGGCATGATGGAAAAGCCGGATGTGGAGAGCATCGACGGGCTTTCGCCCGCCATCTCCATCGACCAGAAGACGACCTCGCACAACCCCCGCTCCACGGTGGGCACGGTGACGGAGATCTACGACTATCTCCGCCTCCTGTTCGCGCGCGTGGGCGTGCCGCACTGCCCCAAGTGCGGCAGGGAGATCCGCCGTCAGACGGTGGACGAGATCGCCGACCGCGTCATGGAACTGCCCGCGGGCAGCAAAATTTTGCTCGAAGCGCCCGTCGTGCGCGGCAGAAAGGGTGAATACGTCAAGGAGATGGCGGACTTCCGCAAGAGCGGCTTTGCGCGCGTCAAGATCGACGGCATCGTCTACGATCTTCAGGAAGACATCAAGCTCGAAAAGAACATCAAACACAACATTTCGGTGGTCGTCGACCGCCTTGTCGTCAAGGAAGGCATTCTAAAACGCCTTACGGAGAGTCTGGAGACCGCCTTGAAACTTGCCGACGGGCTCGTCGTCATCGACCGGGAGGGGGAGGAGACGCTGTATTCCTCGCGCTATTCCTGCCCCGACTGCAACATCTCCATTGAAGAGATCGAGCCCCGCCTCTTCTCCTTCAACACGCCGTGGGGCGCCTGCCCGACGTGTACGGGCCTCGGCTTCCGCCAGCTCGTCGACCCCGACCTCATCTGCCCCGACAAGACGAAGACGCTGCGCGAGGGCGCCATCCGCATCAGCGGGTGGAACCTCGACTCCTCCTCCGTCACGCAGATGTATCTCTCCGCGCTCTCCCGCCGCTACGGCTTTTCGATGGATACGCCCGTTGAAGAGCTCCCCAAAGAGGTCTACGATCTTTTGATGTACGGGAGCAAGGGGGAGGCGATCGAGCTCGAATACCACACCAAGACCTTCCACAACACCTATAAGAGCGTGTGGGAGGGCTTCGTCAACAACTTGCAGCGAAGGTACAATCAGACGAGTTCGGACGGCGTCAAGTGGGATATCGAGCGCTATATGCGCACTTCCGACTGCCCCGACTGCAAGGGGAAACGTCTGAAAAAAGAGGCGCTCGCCGTCACCGTGGGCGGGAAGAACATCGCGGAAGTGTGCGATCTCCCCGTGCGGGAGCTCATCGCCTTCTGCGATAATTTGCAGCTCACGCCCACCCAGCACGCGATCGCCGACGTCGTCTTAAAAGAGATCAAAAGCCGCGTCAATTTCCTGCTCGGCGTGGGGCTTGACTATCTGACGCTTTCAAGGAGCGCCGCCACCCTTTCGGGCGGGGAGAGCCAGCGCATCCGTTTGGCGACGCAGATCGGCTCCGCGCTCTCGGGCGTGTTGTATATCCTCGACGAGCCGAGCATCGGGCTTCACCAGCGCGACAATGAAAAACTTCTGAATTCGCTGAAGGGGCTGCGCGACCTCGGGAATACGCTCATCGTCGTCGAACACGACGAAGATACCATCCGCGCCGCCGATTATATCGTGGATGTCGGCCCGGGTGCGGGCGTGCACGGGGGCGAGATCGTCGCCTGCGGCTCGCAGGAAGACATCATGGCAGAGCCTCGCTCTCTGACGGGCGATTTCCTTGCGGGCAGGAGGAAAATAGAAGTTCCCGCCGTAAGAAAACAGCCCGACGGCAGGTGGTTCTCAGTCAAAGACTGCCGCCAGAACAATCTGAAGGGCATCGAGGCGCGCATCCCCGTGGGGCTCATGACGGCGGTCACGGGCGTGAGCGGTTCGGGCAAGTCCTCCCTCGTCAACGAGATCATTCTGCCCATCCTCTCCAACCGCCTCGGCGGAGCGCGCCTTCCCTACGGGAAGTCGGGCGCGTACACGGGCATCGAATATTTCGACAAGGTCATCGCCATCGACCAGTCGCCCATCGGCCGCACGCCGCGCTCCAATCCCGCGACGTACACGGGCGTCTTTACCCCCATCCGCGAGCTGTTCGCGGCGACCCCCGACGCCAAGACGATGGGCTTCAAGGCGGGCAGATTTTCCTTCAACGTCGCGGGCGGGCGGTGCGAGAACTGCTCGGGCGATGGCATCATGAAGATCGAGATGCACTTCCTGCCCGACGTCTACGTCCCCTGCGAAGTGTGCGGCGGCAAGAGATATAACCGCGAAACGCTCGAAGTGCACTACAAGGGCAAGACCATTTCCGACGTCCTCGACATGACGGTGGAGGAAGCGTGCGAATTTTTCCGCCCCGTGCCCTCCATCTACAATAAAATTTCCACCCTCAACGAGGTGGGGCTCGGATATATCAAGCTCGGGCAGAGCTCGACGACGCTCTCGGGCGGCGAGGCGCAGCGCGTGAAACTTGCGACGGAGCTTTCCAAGCGCTCCACGGGCAAGACGATGTATATTTTGGACGAGCCGACGACGGGGCTTTCGAGCTACGACGTCGAAAAGCTCGTGCGCATTTTACTTCGCCTGCGCGACGGGGGGAACACCATCCTCGTCATCGAACACAATCTCGACGTCATCAAGGTCGCGGACTATCTTCTGGACCTCGGCCCCGAGGGGGGCGACGGCGGCGGCACCGTCATCGTGGCGGGCTCGCCCGAGGAAGTCGCCGCGTGCGAAAAAAGCTACACGGGGCAGTTCTTAAAGAAAATGTTGTAAGGCGCGCTTCCCGCAAGGGGCTGCGCTGCGGACAGGGCGCCCGTTCGCGCCCGCAAAAATAAACTTTCGGAGGAAACGATATGCTGAACAAAACGATGCAGAAATTGGGTGAGGAGCGCTCCGTCATCCGCGAGATCTTCGAGTACGGCAACCGCCGCGCCGCCGAGATCGGGAGGGAACACGTCTTTGATTTCTCGCTCGGCAACCCCAGCGTGCCTTCGCCCGCCTGCGTGCGCGAGGAGATCGACCGCCTGCTTGCCGCCATGCCCGCCGAGGTGCTGCACGGCTATACGTCGGCAGCGGGCGCGCCCGACGTGAGGGATGCCGTCGCAAACTATATCAAGACGAGCTTCGGCGTGCCCATGACGGCGGACCTCGTGTATATGACGTGCGGGGCGGCGGCGTCGCTCACCATCACGCTCAATGCTCTTTGCGAAGAGGGGGATGAGTTCATCGTGCTCACGCCCTACTTCCCCGAGTACCGCGTCTTCATCGAGGCGGCGGGGGGCGTCTGCCGCGAAGTCAAGACGGATGCGCGCTTCCATATCGACCTTGCCGCCGTGGAAAATGCCATCAACGAGCATACGAAGGGCATCCTCGTCAATTCGCCCAACAACCCCACGGGCGTCGTGTATGACGAGGAAGAGCTGAAAGCGCTCGGAAGGCTGCTTGAAGAAAAGAGCAAAGAAAGGCCTATTTTCCTCATCGCCGACGAGCCCTACCGCGAACTCACCTACGGCAAGCAGGTGCCCTATCCCATGAATGTGTACCAAAACACCGTTCTCTGCTATTCCTTCTCGAAGTCGCTCTCGCTTGCGGGCGAGCGCATCGGCTATATCGCCGTCAGCCCTTCGTGCGTGGGCGCGAAAGAGATCTTTGCCGCCGTGTGCGGCGCGGGCAGGAGCCTCGGCTTCGTCTGCGCGCCCGCTCTCTTTCAGCGCGTGTGCGCGAAGTGCCTGGGCAAGAGCAGCGACATCGGGGAGTACCGCAAAAACCGCGATCTTCTCCACGGCGCGCTCCAAAAGGACGGCTTTGAGTGCGTGGAGCCCGACGGGGCGTTCTATCTCTTTGTGAAGTCGCCCGAGCCCGACGCCAAGGCGTTTGCCGAGCGGGCGAGAAAGTACGAACTGCTGCTCGTGCCTTCCGACAGCTTCGGCGTTCCCGGCTATGTGCGCGTTTCCTACTGCGTTGCAAGGAGCACGATCGAGCACAGCCTTCCCGCCTTCGGACAGCTCGCGAAGGAATATTTCGGCT
>URMI01000080.1 GCA_900548845.1 uncultured Clostridia bacterium
CCCCTCCGCTGCGGGACTCAATTTGCCCTATGCTTAGGGCTTATTGTCCAATAAGAACAGACGCGTTCGCGGGCGATAAAGCCGCTTAAAATCAACCAACCACACCCCTCACGACTTTTTTGTGCTTGCGCAAAAAAGTGTGAACTCAGTATAGTATCTGCGCCGTATCGGGCAGGGTCAGGGCGTCCGAATTATCGCCGCGGACGGTGAACTTCTCCTGCAAAAATTCCTTGTTCGGAATGAGATAGACGCGTTTCTCGCTCCAGGCGCCCATGACGTCGCTGCGGAAGTAGCGGTCTTTTAAGATATTCTTCAAAAGCTCGTCGTTGAGCTCGACGATCGCCGAACGGTACCCTTCCGCAAAGCAGTCCAAAAGGGCGCTCCGGATCAAGAGAGCCATGTAAAGATCGGAAAGCTCCTCGCCCCGCCCGCCGCAATGACGGCAGGGCTGCAGCAGCATGGAAGCGATCTCGCGGCTCGTGCGCTTGCGCGTGAAGAGGGTCACGCAAAGATCGTTCATGGGCAGCACGCGGCACTTGGAGCGATCGAAGGAGAGCGCCCGTTCGAGCTCCTCCGTCACCGCCGTGCGGTGCTCCTCTTCCGTCATATCGATGAAGTCGACGGCAACGATGCCGCCCACGTTGCGCAGCCGCACCTGGCGGGCGATCTCGCGCGCCGCCAAGAGGTTGGTCTCAAAGACGGTGCTCTCCAAATCGTTCTCGCCCGTGAATTTTCCCGTGTTGACGTCGACGACCGTCATCGCCTCCGTCCTGTCGAAGATGAGGTACGCGCCGTTTTCGAGCCGCACCATGGACTGCGAGAGCGAAAAGATCTGTTCGGAGAGCCCGAAGTGCTTATACATGCTCTCCGCGCCCGTATAGTGGACGACGCGTTTTTCGCCGAGGTCGGGCCGCATACGGGCGAACGTTAAAATGCGCTCGTAGAGCTCCTTGTCGGCAACATACAGCTTGGTGGCGCCGTCGCCCAAAGAATCGCGCAGCACCTTGAAGGGAAGGTCTGCCTCGCGGTAGACGGCGGTGCCGACGGGCGCCGTGCGCGCCGCTTCCATCGCCGAACGGTAGATGCGCCGCAGAAATTCGCACTCCGTTTTGAGGTGCCGCCGCGTCGCATTGGCGGCAGCCGTGCGCAAAATGAAGCCTTCGCCGGGGAGCCGCTGCCGTTCCGCCTCTTTTAAGAGCGCCGTGCGGATATCGGGGTCTTCGATCTTGCGGGAGATGCCCAAAAAGTCCGTCTTCGGCAGATAAATGAGCGTCTTGCCGACGAGGGAGAGATCGAGCGACACTTTGGCGCCCTTATTCCCGCGCGGGGCCTTGACGACCTGCACCAAAACTTCGTCCCCCTCTTTGAGATCGCGCACCGAGCTGCTGCCCGAGCCGTCGTAGCTTGCAAAGCGCGCCGCGCCCTCGTCGAGCGGGAGATAGCAGTTGCGCGCCATGCCGCAGTTGATGAACGCCGCCTGCATGCCGGGCACCACGTTGGCGACCTTGCCCTTATAGATGTTGCCGAGCACGGCGCCGTTCTTTTCGTTCTCGCCCTCGATCTCCACGAGCTTGCCGTCTTCGGCATAGACGACGATCTGTTCCCCGCAGACGCGGTCAAAAAACCATTCCTTCTTCACTGTACTTCCGCCCATCTTTCCTCGAAAGTATGATCCTTTTTTGAAGCGTATTTGCCTTATTCTATCACATTTTTTTGCACTTTTCAAGCAGAAAAGCGATATTTTTCACTCCTTCATCTGTTGAAACACCCGGGCCGCTTCAAACGCCCCGTTCCCCGGGAGGGGAGAGAGCGCTTCTTTGAGCGTCCGCGAATACCCGCCCTCTTCGAGGACGGCAAAGAGCTCCCCTTCCGTCAGCTCGCCCAGATACTCCCCGTCTTCATAGACGATGAGGACGAGGTACTTATCCTCGCGCAGGTATCTCACGCACTCGCCCGCCGTGCGTTCGGAAGAGAGCACGACGCGCTTTTCTTCCACCCCGCGCGAAAAGGTGCGCCCGCGCGAAAAGGCGATGCGCCGGTAGCTCCCGCCGCCGAAATTGCCCGCAAAGAGCAAGAGCGCAAACAGGAGCGCCGAAAAGTTGGGCACGGAAAACAAGCTTATAACAAAGAGCGCGAAGATGCCGCCCGCCGTCAGGCAAGCGGCGATGCGCGAAATGAGCCGTGCGCGCGGCTCCCCCAACGGCGTAAGGAGCAGCAGGAGCAGCCGCCCGCCGTCTAAGGGATAGGCAGGCAGCAGGTTGACGAGGAAGAGCGAGAGCGAAACTTCCGCCGCCGCCTCGGTGTAGGGGTATGTTTCGGGGAACAGCCACCACAGCGCCGCGAACGCAAGCGCCGTGAAGGCGTTCGCAAGCGGCCCCGCGAGCAGCACTTTGGCTTCCGCTTTGGGCGGGATGCCTGAAAGATCGCCCGAGATGACCGCCCCATAGGGCATGAGCAGAATTTTATCGAGGCAGTACCCCTCGCTCCGCGCGGCGATGGAATGGGCGAATTCGTGCTCGAGCGCCGCCAGCACCGCCGAAAGGAACAACAACAGCTGCCCCGTGAAGGCGGAGAGCACCCCTGCCGCCAGAAAGAGCGGATGCACGCGCACACGGAAGGCGCCGATGCGCTTCCCCCCGCCGCCCGCGCGCCCGCCCCCGTCCGCCGAAGATACGAAGGACGCGGAGGAGGCAGAGCGGAGCGCCGAAGACGCCGCCCGCCCCGTGGAAGCCGCCGCCTCGCGAAGTGCGGCGGGGTCAGCTCCAGGCAAGCCCATCTTCGCTCACGGTGCAGCCGTTGATGAGCGAGCCGTCCGAATAGAACATGACGCGCACCTCCCCTTCGCCGTCCGAAAAGCCCATGGGGATGGTCGCCTTCAGCTCGTCGCCTGCCGCAAAATACACGGTGTCGAGCCCGCTCACGATGGTGGAAAAGGAGTCGGAATGCCCCACTTCCACGGTGTAGCCCGTCTCCGCGTCGCCGTTGACGGAGAGCAGCGTGCCGTCCGCGGGAGGATAGACGCTCGCCTGCGCCGTGAAGGAAAGGACGCCCGTATCCGAGACGGCGATCTCCGCCTCCACGCTGTCGTTGACGAGGGGAGAGAGCGCAAAGTCGGTATAGACGCGCGTATCGGCAGTCTCCGCCTCGCCGCCCGCAAAGAGCCCGCGCAGGAAGGTGTTGACGGCGCTCCCGGGCAAAAAGATATTGGTGAAGAAGATGGTCGCGCACAGCGCGCAGGCGGCGATAAATTCGCCCAAAAGGATGCGCCGCTGCGTCCGCTCCCGCCGCGTCTCTTCGGGAGCGCGCGCGATGGGCGTGCTCTCCGCATAGGCAGGGTCGTCCTGCACGGCGTTCACGCGCTCGTTGACGTCTTCGATGAGCTGCTCTTTGAGATCGGGCTCGCCCTTTTTGCGCTTTTCGCGCTTGTTGATGTGCACGGTCTCCACCGGGATCTCGAGCATTTCGGCATAGTTGAGTTCGTCGTTCATGGCAATCACCCCTCTTTCAAACGTTACAGGGATAATATATGAGGAGGGAATGCCAAATAGAAGCGCCGCCCGCCGTCGGACAACGTCGACGGCGGGCGGCTTTTGCCAAAGTTTGTGTTTTCCTTCCGCGCCTCCCGCCAAAGAGCGCGCCCCGCGCCGCGCAGGCCGGCCGCAAGTCAAAGCGCGCCTCGGGCGGCACAACCAAAGGAGCAGCTCAAAGCGCAGATCAGGCGGCGTCGCGGATGGCGTCGATGGGCGCCTTTCTCGCCTCTTTCAGAACGGGCACCACCGTCGCGACAAGGGCGATGACAAAGCCCAAAAGAAAAATACTCACGGGCATCCAGACGGTAAAATTGAGCACCGCGATGCGGATGAAGAAGAGCTCGGCAAGGATCTTGTTGACGGCGTACGAAAGCCCGATGGTCGCGGGGATGGCGACGGCGACGCTCACGAGCGCCAGGATGAAACTCTCGCTGAAGAAGATGCGGCACACATCCGCACTGCGCGCCCCCAGCGCCCGCAAAATGCCCACCTGCCCGCGCTTGGCTTCGATGGAGAGGTTGATGAATTGGAAGATGAGCGCCCCCGCAAAGACGGCGAACGCCGCCCCCACGCCCACGAACGCGCCCGTGAAGCCCGAGATGGTCTCGCGGTAGTCCTCCACCTGCGTCACGGCGTCGGTGTAGACGAGGTATTCCCCGCTCTTCAGGAGCTCATAGAGCGTTGCTGCTTCGGCGCTGCTGCGCGGACGGCCCGCAAGGGCGTACATCCCCGCGCTCCCGCCAAACGCTGCCTTTGCATATTCTTCCGAGACGACGAGCTGATCTTCGAGCGTCAGGCTCATGTCGCTCGCGTTGTGATAGCCTTCCCGCCCGCATTCATATTCGAGGATGCCGACGATGCTCGCTTGCAGCGGTCCCCCGCCCGCGGGGTCGGCAAGGTGCAGCTTTTTCCCGATGAGATCTTCATGAGAAGAGATCGTCGTCAGGTGCGCTTCGTCGTACTCCCAGGTGTAGCTGTCTTTATGATACACCTGCGGGCTTGCGATCTCGTCGTAATAGTTGAGGACGGTGAACGTCTTTGCCAAGCAGGCGGGGAGGACGATCTCCTCCTTCTTTGCAGGCAGCCGCCCCGTGAGGGAATAGCCTTCCGCCTCGCCGATCGCCTCTTCCGAGAGCACGGCAAAAGAAAAGGGCGATCTGCGGAGGCACCCCTTCAGCTCCTCCGGCGACGGATAACTGCCCGCCGAAAACAGCATGAGATCGGGCAGCAGTTCCCCGGATGCTTGCGAAAGCGTGCCGAACGCCTTGCCCGCCCTTTCTTCGAGCACGGCGATATCCTCCTTGGAAAAGGCGCTCCCGTCGGGCTTTGCGACGAGCGTCGCACGGTCGTAAAGCACCATGCTCTCGGCGATCGCCCTGTCCTCATCGTACATCGCGACGGTGACGGAGAGCCCGAACAGGATGAGCGCCACCGCCGTCAGAAAGAGGACGATGAGAAGCCGCACGGGCTTTTGCAGCATCCCGTGCGAGCCGATGCGCACCGCCGCAAGCAGCGAGAGTTTCGCGCGTCGGAATGTGGTCTCCATTGCTTTGCCCCCTTAAGAGGCCGCGCTGTCCGCGACGATGAGCCCGTCCGACATCTCGAGCACCCGATCGCCGAACGTCCGCGCGAACTCCTCGTCGTGCGAGACGACGATGACGAGCCTGTCCTTCGAGAGCGACTTCAAAAGCGTCAGAATATCGTTGCCCGTCTTGGCGTCGAGCGCGCCCGTGGGCTCGTCCGCGAAGATGATCTTCGGGTCCTTGATGAGCGCCCGCGCGATGGCGACGCGCTGCTTCTGCCCGCCCGAAAGCTGCGTGGGGCGGCGCTTCTCGTCCACATCGAGGTCGACGCGCTTCAAATACTCCTTCAGAAGCGCCTTGTCCGCCTTCTTCCCCTGCAATTGCAGGGCAATGGCAAGATTTTCGTACACCGTGAACTCGGGCAGCAGGTTGTACTCCTGAAAGACGAACCCCACATAGGTATTGCGGTAGTTGTCGTAGTCCTCTTTGGTGAAGTCCTTGCTCGACTTGCCGTCGATGACGATCTCCCCCGAAGTGGGGAAGTCGAGCCCGCCCATCACATGCAGGAGCGTACTCTTCCCGCAGCCCGATTTCCCGAGGATGAACACCATGCCCGTCTCACCGAAATCAATTGTTACACCGCGAACCGCCGCGACTGGTTCCGCGCCCTTGGGCGTGTAAGTCTTGACTAAGTCTTTGATCTGAAACATAGTTACCCCCTGATCACAATTTATTTCGCACTCTTATATTAGCACAAATCACACATTCTGTCAAGCCCCTTCCTGTCATTTCCTCGGCCCCCCTTGCCTCCCCCGCCCTCTTCCCACAAATCTTTTGCTTCGCAAAATCTTTGCGGGAACCCTATATAA
>URMI01000081.1 GCA_900548845.1 uncultured Clostridia bacterium
GACGTGTGCTCTTCCGATCTTGCGGGTCTGACCGCGAAGAATACGATCGGATTTTAAGGAGGGAAATATGAAGGTCAATCCCCCGTTGATTGAACGTTGTGCAAAGGGCATCCCGGGCGAGCAGACCGTCCTTTGCGGCATCAAAGACGTTGCGAAGGAGAACGGGTACAGCGTGCACGAAGCATTTGCGGAGCACCCCGTCGGGATGCCCGTATCGGCGTACAGGGACGGCTCGGGCGCCCTGCAGGTCGTGCAGCGGGACGGACTGTGCCACGCGCTCGTCACGGGCTCTACCGGCTGCGGCAAGTCTATGCGCTGTCTCGTCAACCTCTTGTTCAACCTCGACGGACGCCATTCCGTCATCGTGAGCGACATCAAGGGCGAGCTCTACCGCTGCACGGCGGAATATTTGAAGGGCGTTTACGGCGAGGACAACGTCAAGTACATGGACTTTATTTGTCCCGAAGTCTCCGAGGCCCTGTTCAATCCCATCGCCTCGATCGCCCGGGCGTACCGCGATGCGGAACTCTTCCCGGGCGAGGAGCAAAGGCGGAGGGATGAGGCGCTGTCCGAGCTGAAGAGATTGTTTGACACGCTCTTTCCCATCCGTTCCGAAAAGGACATGAACTGGGACGAGGGGGCGCGCGGATTCATCTACGGCATTGCCGTCGGGCTGTTCGAGGATATGCTTCTTACGAAGGAGCAGGAAGAAAAGACCGGAAGGCGGCGGGTACTGCCCGATCAGATCAACTTCGAGGCCATTTCAGAGGTGTTCTATAGCTTCGAGTACTCGGATGAATTTCATGACCACGGCTTTTTTTCCTCCCGCGAGCAGGATGATCGCGCGTGGCGGTACGTCCGCGGCATCATAAACGATGCCCGCTCCACACGGGCGTGCTATCTGCAGCTCGTCGAAGGGTACCTCAATACATACAGCTATCCCGACATCCGCACGCTGACCCTTGCCGACAACTTCGATACGGGCACGCTGGGGGATACCCCGCAGGTACTCTTTCTCACCTACGATATCACCGACGAGCGGATGCGGACGTTCGTCAACCGCTATATCATCAAGTCGCTGGATGTGCTCAAGAAGAAGGCGATCGGGGCGGGTGCGCCGCTGAACGTGCCCGTGCTCTATTTGCTCGACGAATTTCCCACGCTGCAGCCCGACCCCATCTTTTCGACCATCTTCAGCGTCGGGCGGGGCTGGAACATCTTCATCACGGCCGTCGTGCAGGACTTCACGCAGCTCGAAACGACGTACTCGCCCGGGGTCGCACAGCAGATCCGCAACAACTGCGATCTCACGTTCTTCCTCGGCTCCAACGATGTGCATACCATCAGGTCGGTCAAAGAGCAGATCGGCAGACACATCATTCCCGATCCCGCGAGCTATCTGCGGGGGGAGGTGAGGTTCATCGAGGAGTACGTCGTATCCGAGGATGAATTGATGCACAGGCTCGTCCCGGGCACGGCATACGTCACCATTTCCTGCCATATGCCGCTGAAGGGCGAATTTGCACTCTACTACGAGTGCCCCGAATATACAAAATTTCAGTCTGCAGCGGTAAGACAGACGGCCATGATCGACTTTGATGACGCAAGGTATCATTACGATGTTTCATGGCTCAAAAAGCCGCGCAGACGCAGGGGGTTTTTGAATGACTGATACTCAGAAGAAAGTGTTGAAAGGTTTGATTGCGCTTGCGCGCGGCGAGCGCAGAGAGGCAGATATCTTTGATTTGATGTATGAGACCGGCTTGGCGTATCCCGCGCTCAAGGCGGCGCTCGATGAGCTCATTTCGATGGGCAGGGCGGAGGCGGTCGACATCAGGACGTACCGCCTTCCCGAAGGCGCCGAAAGCGGCCTTGAAGCGGAGATGAAAGCGGAGGGGGAGCAGGCGGAGAATGTTCCGATCGAGCCTCAGCCTTCCGAGGACGATTTTGAGGGGGACGACGAACCGAGCGAGGAGGATGACGAACTGTTCGACGAGGAGTCGAGAGCCTATCGGGAAATGCTTGAACGCGCCGATGACGACGAGTTCGGCGAGGCAGACGAGGAGGACGATGAGGAGATCGAAGTGGAATTCGAGGACGAAGACGATGAGGACGAGGAGCGCCGCAGTCGGGAGTACCGCGCGAAACGATCTCGGGAACTGTTCGAAGCGTTGAGAAAACTCAACGACTCCACCGACGGGCCCGATGAGCAAAGTCCCTCGCTTGCCCAAGAGTACACTTCCAAGGACGTTGACGACTTTTTGGAAAAATGGAAGGCCGAAGAGGCCCGCCGTGGGCGGGAAGAGTGGGAAGAACATCGGCGGCTGCTCGAGGGATTGACGCATGGAGGCCGCGAAGGCGCCGAACAGGCGCCCGAGGAAGTCTCCGAAGGGGAACCCGAAACCGCCGGGGTGCGGGCGGAGCTCTTGAAATTCTGCGCCAAGAAGGGAAGCATCTCCATTTCGTCCTATCTGAACGTCCGCCCGAACGCGGAGCCGCAGCTCGTGAAGCGTCAGCTCTCCGCCCTCTATGAAGGGGGCCTTCTCAAAAGACTGCCGGAGCCCGACATCTATGAGTCGGTGCTCCCTAAGGAAGTGTTTGAGGCATGCTTCGAGCTGGTGGCGTGCGCAAAAAAGGCGCGGAAAATGGCATCAAAGCCGCTCCCCGGAAGCAGGGCGTCTTTGGAGGGCGTCGAGCAGCGGGAGAACAGGCCGAGCTGTCTTGACATCATTCGCCGCGCGGATGTCCTGCTCTCCGGCCTGCTGCGCACGGGCAAGATCAAGACGCGGAAGAAGCTCATGAAAATGGTGGACGGCGCTGTCTTTGCCTGCAGGAACCTCGGGAATCTGTTGGAAGCGGCGGCATACCGGGAGATCTGGCTCGAGCTGGACGAGATGAGCGACGGCAGCTTTAAGGCGATGGTCAAACACTATCGCCGTGCCGACTGAAGAGACGAGGGCAGAAGGAGGACGGATATGATCTACGTTACAGGCGATACGCACGGGGAAGTCACGTTTCAAAAGCTCCCCGCGTTTGCAAGAGCCAACCCGCAGCTCACCAAGCGCGACTATGTCATCATCGCGGGCGATTTCGGCGGCGTATGGAGCGAAAAGACGCTCGAAGAAGACTTAAGGCCCTATTCCGAACTTCCCTTCACGGTGCTGTTCGTGGACGGCAATCACGAGAACTTCGACCTTCTCAACGCCTTCCCCGTCAGCGAGTGGCAGGGCGGCAAGGTGCATTTCGTGAGAGAGGACATCATCCACCTCATGCGCGGGCAGGTGTTTGAGCTGGAGGGGCATACCGTCTTCACCTTCGGCGGTGCGACGAGCGTCGATCGGGGCTTCCGCCGCGAGGGCTATTCGTGGTGGAAGGCGGAGCTGCCGACGGACGAGGATCTTAGCGAGGCGCTTGCCAATCTCAAGCGGTACAACAACAAGGTGGACTATATCGTCACCCATTCGTGCGGGGAGCGCGCGCTCATGTATCCGCCGCTGAGGACGCGCACCATTCAGATGGACGTCTATCCCGAGAATCAAATACTCTCCTACTTCGAGGACATCTTGGAGTACACGCACTGGTATTTCGGGCACTATCATCTGGACGGCCGCCTGAATGACAGGATGACCGTACTGCTCAATGAGATCGTGCCGTTGGGGGAGTAAGAGCATGACGGACGGCAAAACTGTTTTCTCGGGGAAGGAGAAAAAGTACGACAAGAACAGGCCGCACTATCCCGAAACGCTGATGACTTTTTTGTATGCCGAGGTCGGCTTTCGCGCAGACAGCGCGATCGCCGATATCGGCAGCGGCACGGGCATCTTTTCCAAACAGCTTTCAGATCGGGGAAGCACGGTTTTCTGCGTGGAGCCCAACCCCGATATGCGAAGCATCGCCGAGGAGAAGCTGTCTTCTTATGCCAACGTGACATTTACCGATGGCGACTGCAAAGACACGAAACTTGCGGCTCACTCCGTCGATTTCATCACGGCGGCGCAGGCTTTTCATTGGTTTGACGTTGAGGCGTTCCGACGGGAGAGCCTCAGGATCTTAAAGCCGAAGGGGAGGGTGGTGCTCGTGTGGAACAGGCGCGACGAGACGTGCGCCGTTCATCAAAGGACGGCGGAGACGCTTAGAAAATACTGTCCGGAATTTCATGGGCATGGCGGAGGCCCGAAGGACGAGGAGGGGATCGCACGTTATTTCGGCGGTGCATTTGACTACCGAGAGTTCCGGAATGACGTGTTTTACGACAGAGACGGCTTCATCGGGAGAAACCTTTCCGCCTCCTACGCGCCGCGGGAGGGGGAGAAGTCGTACGGCGCCCTCACCGACGCCCTGAGTGAAATCTTTGACGCGTTCTCGTCCGACGGCCGCCTTTTGCTTCCTCATATTACAGCGGTCTATTGGGGACGCCTCTGACGGACATGCGTCTTAAAAGAGATGGACTCGGTTGAGTGTCGAATTCATCTTAGAACAGCTTAGATCGGTTTTTTCAAAACCTTGGGGTCCCTTCGGATGTCCGGGCGCTAGGAGGATACAGACTTTTTGTATGAACGAAAATAAATTTCAAAAAGTATATTGCAAATGTGACAGATATGTGATACAATGTAAAAGGGAAATATGAATGGGCCAAGTATTTTACAGGCAAAGCAAGTTTAATAATGTTTTCATGCGAGTGCGGCGATATCGCTTGGGAGATTGTTCGCATGCAGGTATGCGCATATAGAGCAACAATGGGAGGACCCTATGAAAGTTCCTGATACCTACCTCGATCGGGCCGGGAGAAAAAACAATCAATATGTCTTTATTTCTTATTCTCACCAAGAGAAAGAGCAGGTGTATCCTATGCTGGAAGAGCTCTTTCAAGCGGGGATCAATTTTTGGTACGACAAGGAGCTGCGTCACGGAGACGTTTGGAATGAAGAGGTACGCGGCATCCTGAATGCACCGGAGTGCGTTGGCGCCATCTTTTTTCTGACCGATCATATCGCATCCAGCGATGCCATTTCTCAGGAGATACAGGCTGCCAATGAGTGCGCAAAGAACAGGGAGTTTGCGATTCTTCCCGTCCTGATCGATTTTTCTTCGTATGAGAATCTGATGCACCGCGTGCTTGAAAGCAACATCTCACACATCACGGACTTCGCGGCTCTCACAAAGGACGGCGCCCGTATCATGCTGATGAATGACGGGAAGGTGACGGACAGTTTGATCGGCGACTGCGAACAGATCGGCGCCTCCGAGAAGAATTATATCGAAATCCGCGGAACGCGATATTCCGTTTTGGATGGGGAGCGGGTGCATTATCATAAGCTCGGCAGCTATCCGAATAATCCATCCGGGATCAAGGCGCCCATTCTGTGGCGGCTGGTGTCGAGACGCGGCAATGTCCTGAAATTCGTCTCGCAGTATTGTCTTGATTTTGTTGAGTATAAGAGCGCTTGCTTTATCAGCCGTGCTGCCTTCGGTTTGGATGACCGCAAGGAGGTGCTCTCTCTGGACCTCATCGACAGTGCGACGATCGCAGAGAACGGGGATACGATCGGGCGGGCGATCGCGACCGATTATGCCGATTTCAAACGCTCACAGAGCTTCCGCGCCTTTTGGGTGCGCGGGGAGGACGGGAATCTGCTTCTCTACAATACGATGAATAAGGACGTCGGCGAGGTTCCCGATCCGGAGAACGATATCTTTACGGCGGGGATCCGCCTTGTCATGGAACTCGACGACGACCAAATCAAAACGGAGGGATAAATTATGAGTCAGACAGCAAGTGGCAACGGCGTGCTCGATCTCCTGCTCAGGCAGGATGTTTCGCAGCAGGTCTTTGCAGATGATGAACGCATCATCTATGAGTACAGGCCGGCAAGCGAAGCGGGCAAGTTGATCCTTGATTCCTTTCTTTCGTTCT
>URMI01000082.1 GCA_900548845.1 uncultured Clostridia bacterium
CGCGCTTATAGTCGGACGTCGAACGGATCTCGGCGATCTGCTTGTAGCAGTCCATCCTGCCCGCCGCCGATTCGACGTAAGCTTCGGGGATGAACGCCGTCGTGCGGATGTCGAGATCGACGCTCTCGTGTTTAACGCCCGTGATCTCCTCCTGCAGAATTTTGGAGTAGAGCTCGTAGCCCACTTTGTCCATATGCCCGTGCTGTTCGGCGCCCAGGACGTTGCCCGCGCCGCGGATCTCGAGATCGCGCATGGCGATGCGGAAGCCCGAGCCGAGCTCGGTGAACTGCATGAGGGCTTTCAACCGTTCCGCCGCCTGCTGCGTCATGACGCGCTCGGGCTTATAGGTGAAATAGGCGTGCGCGAGGCGCTTGCCGCGGCCTACCCTGCCCCTGAGCTGATAGAGCTGGGAGATGCCGAGGCGGTCGGAATCGATGACGATGATGGTGTTGGCGTTGGGAAGGTCGATGCCGTTTTCGATGATGGTCGTCGTGACGAGGATGTCGTACTCGCCGCGGTAAAAGCCGAAGACGTTCTTTTCGAGGGCGAGCTTTTCCATCCTGCCGTGGGCGAGCGTGATGCGCGCTTCGGGGATGAGCTCCCCCATGCGCTTCGTGAAGGCGTGGATGCTCTCCACATGGTTATAGAGGATGAAGACCTGGCCGCCGCGGGCGATCTCGCGGATGCAGGCGTCGCGGATGAGCGGTTCGGACTCTTCGGCGACGTACGTCTGCACGGGAAGGCGGGCATGGGGCGGCGTCTGGATGGTGGAAATGTCGCGGATGCCCGAAAGGGAGAGATGCAGCGTGCGCGGGATGGGCGTCGCCGTCATCGTGAGGCAGTCGACGTTGCGCTTGATGTCCTTTAATTTTTCCTTGTGTTCGACGCCGAAGCGCTGCTCCTCGTCGAGGATGAGGAGCCCGAGGTCGCGGAACTTGACGTCTTTGGAGAGAAGGCGGTGGGTGCCGATGAGAAGGTCCACTTCCCCCTTTTCAAGGGCGGCTAAAATTTTCGTCTGCTCCCGCTCGCTGCGGAAGCGGTTGAGGCAGGCGATGCGCACGCCGAAGTCCTTCATCCTCGCTTCGGCGGTGCGGAAGTGCTGTTCGCTCAAAACGGTGCTCGGGCACATGAGGGCTGCCTGCCGCCCGTCGAGGACGCAGAGGTACGCCGCCCTGAGAGCCACTTCCGTCTTGCCGAAGCCGACGTCGCCGCAAAGAAGCCGGTCCATCACCTTGTCCGAACACATGTCCGCCTTGATCTCGGCGATGGACGAGAGCTGATCGGGCGTCTCTTCATAGGGGAACGCCGATTCGAATTCTTCCATCTCCTCTTCGTAAGGAGGGAAGACGTAGCCCCTGCGTTCCTGCCGCTCGGCATAGAGCTGCTTTAAGTCGAGCGCCATCTTTTTGAGGGACGCCCTCACGCGCGCCTTGACGCGCTCGAATTCGCCGCCGCCGATCTTGGAGAGCCCGGGGCTGTCCTCCCCCATGTATTTGGAGAGGATATCCATCTGCTCGACGGGGACGTAGAGGGTGTCGCCGTCGCGGTATTCGAGGGCGACGTACTCCTTGATGCCGTCCGTCGTTTCGATCTTCTTGGTGCCCGTGATCTTGCCGACGCCGTACGTTTCGTGCACGGCGTAGTCCCCCACCTCGGGCGCAAGGAAGAGATCCCCCCGCTTCTTCTTGATGCGGCGGGCGGATGCCGTCTTGCGGAAGAGATCGCCCGTGCCGATGACGGCGAGCTTGCTCTCATGCACCAAAAAGCCCTGTTCGAGGGGATCTTCGAGGACGCTGACGCCCTTGAAGTCGTAGAGTTTTTTGGGGAGCGGGACGCTGGAAAAGCCGTTGTCGAAGAGCTGTTCTTTGGTCTTTTCGGCGCGCTCCGCAGTGCCGCACCACAGCATGACGCGGTAGCCCGTCCTCTTCCAGATGGCAAGGTCGGAGAGAAGGTCTTCAAAGGAATTTAAGTACCTGCGGACGGGCGCGGAGGTGAAATTGTGGACGGAGAGCGGGCGGAAAAGGCGGACGTCGGAAAGGAAGGCGGAGAGCGCGAGCTTGGGAAGAAGGGCGATCTCGTCTTCCATGTCTTCGGGCGCCACATACTGCCGAAGGGAGAAGTTCATCGCCTCGCCCCCTTCGAGGAGCTGCGCGCAGCGCTCCATGTGCTCCTTCCACAGGCCGTCCAATTTATCGGAGATGAGTTTGCACTCGTCGAAGATGACGAGCGTTTCGCCGTCCAACGCGGAGAAGAAGGGCACGGCGGAAGAGAGGAGCGGGAGAGTAAAGTCGCTCGCCTGCTCCTCCGTCTCGATGGCGGAGATGATGTCTGCCATCCTGCCCGCTGCCTGCGAACTCTTGGCGCGGCGGGCTTCCTTCTTCATGGCGGCAAGGACGCGCTCCTTTTCGCCCTCTTCGTAAAAGGCGTCCGTCGCCGAACAGATGTCGACGCGGTCGAGGACGGGATAGCGCTCCGCCGTCACTTCGTCGTAGGGCTTGATCGCTTCCACCTCGTCGCCGAAAAAGTCGATGCGGACGGGGTGTTCGAGGTTGACGGGCCAGATGTCGAGGATGTCGCCGCGGAGGGCGAAGCTCCCCTTGGCTTCCACGTTGTACTCGCGGCTGTACCCCAACGAAACGAGCGATCGAAGGAGGGCGGAAAGGTCGGTCTCTCCCCCCGCCGCGAGCGTGACGACGGGAAGGCGGGCGGGCACGAGCTGCAAGACCGCTTCGATGTCCGAAACGAGCACTTCCGCGCCCGTCTGCCATTCGTAGAGGGCGTTCAGGCGGGCAAAGAGCGCGTCCTTGGAGAGGGCGCGGCGGTAAGTGAGCACTTCGTCCTTGGCGGCAAGGAGCGCGCAGCGTTTGCCCGAGAGCGCGGCGATGCTCTCTTTCGCGCGCTTTGCGGTGAGGGCGTCCGCCGTCACATAGACGACGCGGCGGGAAGGGAGCGCGCCGATGAGATACTTCTGCGCGTCCGAAAGGCCGTAGCAAGCCGTGGGCACGCCGTGTTCGACGTCCCTGCCGAGGAGCGCGTACTCGCCGCTCAGTTGTTCAAACGAAAAAAATCCCTTCATCCGTTATATCTGGTCATGACGCGCTCCACCTCTTCGCCCGAAGCGAGGGCAAGCGCCGCCTCCGCCGCCCTATGGCAGGCTGCGGAAAACAGTTCGTAATCGTCCTTCCTCACGTCCTGCAGGACGTAATCGATGATGGGGACGTTGATCTCCGCATCGCGGATGCCGATGCGGATGCGAGCGAAATCGGAGGTGCCGATCTCCGCGATGACCGAGCGCATGCCGTTGTGCGTGCCCGCGCTGCCCGAAGGACGGATGCGGACGTGCCCCTTGGGGAGATCGTAGTCGTCGTAGAGAACGACCATCTCGTGCGGGGAGACTTTATACTTTGCCATGAGCTGTTTGACGGCGCGGCCCGAGGCGTTCATGTACGTCATGGGACGGGCGATAACGACCTTTTCGCCGTGCACGAAGGCTTCGGCGACGGAGGCTTCGCACTCCTTCTTCTTGAATTTGGTATTGAGCGCTTCGGCGGCGTCCCCCGCTGCCAGAAAGCCCATGTTGTGGAAGGTCTTTTCGTACTTTTTTTCGGGGTTGCCGAGCCCCACGATGAGATACATATGCTGTTCCTGCCTGAAAAAATGCCCGCCGCCTTGCGGCGGCGGTTCTGAATGTGCCAATAGCGCTTAGTCGTAGATTTTGGACATGGGTTTATCGAGATAGACGTTCTCGATGGCGGCGGCGAAGATATCTGCCGTCGAAAGGATCTTGATCTTGGGAAGATGCTTTTCTTCGGGAAGTTGGATGGTATCGAGCATCACGAGCTCGGTGATGGGCGAAGAAGCGAGGCGTTCGACGGCGGGGCCCGAAAGGACGGCGTGCGTGCAGGACGCGTAAATTTCCGTTGCACCCTGATCGACGAGCGCCTTGGCGCCCTGGACGATGGTGCCCGCGGTATCGATCATGTCGTCGACGAGGAGGCACTTCTTGCCTTCGACGTTGCCGATGATGTTCATGACTTCCATGACGTTCGCCTTGGGGCGGCGCTTATCGATGATCGCCATCGGGCAGTTGAGGCGCTCCGCGACCTTGCGCGCACGGTTGACGGAGCCGATGTCGGGCGAGACGACGATGAAGTTTTCGTCCATCTTGTGTTCGAAGTAGCTGTAAAGGAGAGGGCCGCCCAAAAGGTTATCGACGGGGATATCGAAGAAGCCCTGGATCTGCGCGGCGTGAAGGTCCATCGTGAGGACGCGGTCGGCGCCGGCGGAAGTTAAAAGGTCTGCAACGAGCTTTGCCGTGATGGGATCGCGCGAGCGGGCCTTTCTGTCCTGACGGGCATAGCCGAAGTACGGGATGACCGCCGTCACGCGGCCTGCGGAGGCGCGCTTTGCAGCGTCGATCATGATGAGCAGTTCCATGAGGTTATCGTTGACGGGCGCGCAGGTAGACTGAATGATGAAGAGGTCTCTGCCGCGCACCGTTTCGCCGATGTGGACGCTCGTCTCCCCGTCCGAGAACTTGCCGACTTCGATGTCGCCCAGCGTCGTGTTGAGCTTTTTGGCGATCGCCTCGGCAAGGGGGCGGTTGGAATTGCCGGAAAAGAGCTTGATTTCGTTACCGTGTGTGATCATTTCGTCATCCTCTGTATTATTTCGGGCGGCACCGCCCGCTTTTCGGCATTTCAAGCGGAGCCCGATGTTCGGACCCGCTTGTCTATTCTACCCTCTTTCTGAGGGAAAGTCAACCGTTTTATTCGCTTTTTTCCGTTTTGGAAAGACGCCCTTTGCGCGCCGCTTTCTTTTGCGCCTTCGCCTTCTTTTTCTCCTTTCCCGCCTTCTCCCGCGCGCGCATTTCGATGAAGAAGGAGGAAAGCACGCGCGAACACTCCTCTTCGAGCACGCCGCCCACAACTTCCACCTTATGGTTGAGGAGGTTGGCGTTTGCAAGCGCTTCGGTGAGGCTCCTGCCCTTTTGCTCGTATGCGCCGAAATAAACGCGCTTTATCCGGGCGTTCAGGATAGCGCCCATGCACATGGGGCAGGGCTCGAGCGTGACGTAGAGCTCGGCTTCGGGCAGCCGCCAGGAATGTTCCTTCTTGCAGGCGCGGTCGATGGCGCGCATTTCGGCGTGCGCCGTCGCCATCTGCAATTTCGTGCGGAGGTTATAGCCCCTGCCGACGATCTTGCCGTCTAAGACGACCACCGCTCCGATGGGGACCTCCCCTTTCTTTTTGGCGCGTTCGGCGAGTTTAATGGCTTCCCGCATGAATTTTTCTTCCATAGGTACTCCTTTGCGGCACGCGACGCCGCGCGGACGGTCTCCCCCGCCCGCTCCGAAATGGCGGAGAGCGCCTCCTCTCCCAACGGATGGGCGAGATGATCTTCCCCCACCTCGATCGTGAGCGCGGGAATACGGAGCGCTTCGATGCACCAATCTTTGTAGCCGCCCGAAGAGCCTTTCGCCTCTTTCAGGGGATAGCCCGAAGGGGCCGCGACGGCGCGGGCGAAACAAAGATCGCGCACAAGGCGGATGGGCGGCTGATGAAAGTGCCAATAAATTTCTTCGCCCTTGGTGTGGAAGGAGAGCGTGTAGTCGGGCTTTTCCCGGAGGGTGAAGGCGGCAAGGGCGCGGCTTTCGGGGGCGCTCAGGGGGCATTCGCCCACATAATTCGCGGGCGCGGGCGAAAAGACGTTTTGTTTCCCCTTCCCCCAGCGCGCGGGGAAGTTGACGTTGAGGTCGGTGCCTTCGGCGTTCGCCTTCCAAAGGGAAAAATCATCGCCGCCGTTGAGGGAGAGCAGCGCTTCGCGGCGGGGCGGGCGGACGCTT
>URMI01000083.1 GCA_900548845.1 uncultured Clostridia bacterium
CAAAGCCGTCGACAAGCGTATCGAAGCCCGTGTCGCGCCCCATCTCCCCCGCGCCCACGTTGTAGACGTTGTTCCAGAACCCTTCGATCTCCCCCTTGCTCTCGCGGAGGAAGATGTGGGCAAACAGCCGCGCCGTATCGCGCGCGCTCACCCATTCGAGGGGGGAATTGAGCACGATGTGGAACATGAGGGGATCGCTCATGTTGTTTTCGAGCATTTTATCGTGCAGCATGGCGCCCTCGCGCAGGATGACGAACTTTTCAAGGCCCGCGTCGAGGACGTAGCGCTCCGCCTTGAGCTTGTGCAGCTCGTAGGCTTCGAAGGGGCTGGGCAGGAGCGGATCGCCCACCCTGCCGAAGGGGTGCGCCATCGTGCGGTTTCCGTAGACCGCCACCGAGGAGATGTGGATGAAGGCGGGCTGAGGGGAACAGGCGCGCACGGCATCCGTCATCGCCGCCGTGCCGCCGAAGTTGACGCGGTGCGAGAGCGACGGGGAATGATCGGACACGGGCGGGATGACCCCAGCCATGTGCAAAACGTACTCGGCGCCCGCAACGAGGCGGTCGCAGTCCTCCCGCCGCGTCACGTCGCCGCGGACGATCTCGACGCGCGCCCCGTACTCCCGTTTGAGACGGCGGGCGAATTCGTCGTTCTTTTTCTTCGGGGTGAGCAGCACGCGCACGCACGCGCCCACGGGAAGGGCGAGCACCGCCTTGAGCGCTTCCCTGCCCATATCTCCGCTCACGCCCGTCATGGCGATCTTCATTTGTGACCTCCTGAGTATTTCAAAATCTCCGCCCGACTCCGCACAGCAGATGCGAGCGAGACAAGGAGAGCGCGGCTTTGCCGACAGGAGTTTACAGGGCTCCCGCAAAAGTCGCACCGCTCGTCTTAGAACCGAGCAAGACAAGGCAAAACGATTTCCGACTTCGGCATCCTCCGCACAGCAGATGCGAGCAAGACAAGGAGAGCGAGGAAAACTTGAGGGAGCTTACTAAAACGTAAGTGACCGAAAGTTGCCGCAGCTCGACAAAGTATTGCGAAGCAGATGCGAAGCGCGCGCGGAATATCGCAAACGTTTACCTCGGGCGTTTCATCGTCAGAGAGATCCGCCCCTTCCTCTCATCCACTTCCTTGACCCAGACGGTGACGACATCCCCCACCGAAAGCACTTCGGAAGGGTGCCTGATAAAGCGGTCGGAAATTTCGGAGATGTGCACGAGCCCGTCCTGATGCACGCCGATATCGACGAACGCGCCGAAATCGATGACGTTGCGCACAGTGCCCTTGAGCTCCATGCCGGGCTTTAAGTCCTTGATCTCCATGACGTCGGTGCGCAGAACGGGCGCGGGGAGCTCGTCGCGGGGGTCGCGGCCGGGGCGTTTGAGCTCGGCGCACACATCAAAGAGGGTGGGAAGGCCCACGCCGCACGCCTGAGCCGCCTTCTCCTCGCCGTAGCCGTGCAGCCGCTCCATGAGATGCCCCAGGTTGCCGCGGCGCACGTCCTCTTCGGTATAGCCGCACAGGGACAGCAGCTTTTGCGCGGCGGCGTACGATTCGGGGTGCACGGCGGTGTTGTCGAGCACTTCCTCGCTTTCGGGCACGCGCAGAAAGCCTGCGCACTGTTCGAACGCCTTGGCGCCGAGCTTGGGCACTTTCAAAATTTGTTTGCGCGAAGTGAACCTGCCGTTCTCCTCGCGGTACTTGACGACGTTGGCGGCAACGCCCGCATTCAGCCCCGAAACGCGCGCCAGAAGGGGCGCGGAAGCCGTGTTGACATCGACGCCGACGGCGTTCACGCAGTCCTCGACGACGCCGTCGAGCGCTTCGGAGAGCCGCTTTTCGGGCATATCGTGCTGATACTGCCCCACGCCGATGGACTTGGGGTCGATCTTGACGAGCTCCGCCAAAGGATCCTGCAGCCGCCGCGCAATGGAGACGGCGGAACGCAGGTTGACGTCGTATTCGGGGAACTCCGCCGCCGCCAGCTTGGACGCGGAATAGACGGAAGCGCCCGCCTCGTTGACGATGGCATAAGAAACGCCCGCCCCCTTGCCGAGGGATGCGATGAGCTCCACCGTCATCTGCTCGGTCTCGCGGCTCGCGGTGCCGTTGCCGATGGCGATGTGCCTGACCTTGTGCTTTTTGATGAGCGCGGAGAGCGTTCTGATCGCCTCCGCCTTCTGCCGTTCGCCGTGGGTGGGATAGACGACCGCCGTATCGAGCACCTTGCCCGTGCCGTCGACGACCGCCACCTTGCAGCCCATGCGGTAACCGGGGTCGAGCCCCATCGTGACGAACCCCTTGACGGGCGGCTGCATCAGGAGCGGGCGCAGATTGAGCGCAAACTGCCCGATGGCGCCTTCCGAAGCCGTCTCGGTGAGGGCGGCGCGCACCTCGCGCTCCAAAGAGGGCTCGATGAGGCGGTCAAACGCGTCCTCGGCGGCGGCTTTTACAAAGGCGGTCGAAGCGCAGGCGGGCTTTTTGACGACGCGGCGGAAGATGAGCTCCAGGGCGTTGTCGCGCGGGACGTCCACCCACACTTTGAGGACGCCCTCCTTTTCGCCGCGGTTCAAGGCAAGCACGCGGTGCGAAGGGATGCTCTTGACCGCGCAGGTGAACTTGTAGTAGTTGCGGTAGACGGTATCTTCGGGGTCCTTCTTCGCCGCCTCCGAGCAGACATCGCCGCACTTCATGGCGTAGTCGCGAAGCGCCCCGCGCACGGCGGCGTCGTCGGAAATGTTTTCGGCGATGATATCCCCCGCGCCCGCAAGCGCTTCTTCCACCGAAGAGACGCCCTTTTCTTCGTCGATGTACTCCTTTGCCGCCTCTTCGGGAACGGGGCAATCCTTCTCCTGCGCAAAGAGAAGAAGGGCGAGCGGCTCCAAGCCCTTTTCGCGGGCGATGGTCGCGCGGGTGCGCCGCTTCTGCTTGAAGGGGCGGTACTCGTCCTCGACGGCGGCAAGCGTTTCCGCGCTCTCGATGCGGGCGCGGAGCTCTTCCGTGAGCTTGCCCTGCGCCTCAATGGAAGAGAGCACTTCCTGCTTCCGCTCTTCGAGATTGCGAAGATATTGCAGGCGGTCTGCAAGGGTGCGGATGGTCTGATCGTCCATCGTGCCGTGCATCTCCTTGCGGTAGCGGGCGATGAAGGGCACCGTGTTGCCCTCGTCGAGGAGGGTGACGACGTTTGAGACGTGTTCCTCTTTTTTATCGAGCTCTTTTGCGAGCGTCTTGATGATATCCATTTTGTTCTCCGTTGCCCTTCCGGGCGAAAGTGTGATACGCTTATTCTATCACAACGCGCGCAAATTGACAAGCGCCGGGAGGCAGACAAAAAAATTTAGGAGGGGCAGATGCCCCTCCCTTACGGAGAATACGCCCCTTCAAAGGAGCAGGAGAAGAATGCTCGCAAATTGCAGGGCGGTGCCCAAGATATCGAAGAGGTGCCACACCGAATGGAACCACTTCACTTTGCGCCCGAGCGCGAAGAAGACGATACCGCCCGTGTAGGCGATGCCGCCGCCAAGGAGCAGCCATAAAGAGAGCGGAGAGATCGCCTCCATGATGGGCGGGAACACGAAAATGGCGAGCCAGCCCATCGTAAAATACAGCGCCATCGAGACGCCCTTGACGACCTTGTTGTTCATGGCGACGGCGTTCATCGCAATGCCGACGAGGGCGCACAGCCACTCGACGATGAGCACCCAAAGCCCGAGCGAAGTGCCGTGGAGCGCGATCATGCAGTAGGGCGTATAAGTGCCCGCGATGAGAAGATAGATGGTGCAGTGATCGAAGATACGGAAGACGCCCTTGGCGCGGCCGTCGGGCAGGGCGTGATAGAGCGCGCTCATCGTATAGAGGATGACGATGCTCGCCCCGAAGACGGAGACCGCCGCCATCGCCGAAGGGTCGGGATAGGCGAAAAAGAGCGTCACGCCCCACGCGATGAGCCCGAAGAGCGCCCCCGCGATGTGCGAAACGGCGTTGAAGATCTCCTCGCCCTTCGTATAAAAGGAACTGAAAAACCCCTTCTTCTGTACTCCCGCGCCGAGCGCGCCCGCTGCCGTCTGCTGCATATGAGCCTCCTTTTTGCGCCGCTCGTCTGTTGCAAAGAGGGCGCGCCTTTTTCTTTCGCTCTCAGTATATGCCCAAAAAAGCCCCGCTGTAAACCCATTCTTCACACGCCGCGCGCTACTCTTTTTTTGCCCCCTTCTATCTCGAAAACGGGGGCTCTACCGCGTAAAAATGCCGCTCTACCCTGAGTAGAGCGGCAAAAACGCTGTCGCATTTTGTGTGACATCTGTCAAGTTTTATGCGACATTTGCTAAGTTTTGCTTGACATCCGAGAAGTTTTGCTTGTCATTTGTCAAGTTTTCCCTCCGTTCCGCCCTTTTACAGCCTGACGCGCCGCAGAACTGCCATCAGCGGGCGGAAGAGCAGGAATACCGTCAGAAGAGCGCATGCGCACTGCATCGTCATCGTCGGAAGGGAGGCAAGAAAGTAGGCGAGCGCCGCTTCCTTCGTGTAGCCGTAGAAAAGGGGCGTCACCGCGTCGTCGAGCAACGTAAAGAGCGCCGTGAAAAGGACGGCGAGCGCCGTCAGAAGCAGCTGCGTTTTGAGATCGGCACGGCGGCGGAGCGCATTCCCCACCCCCCCGAAGCAGGCGGCAAAGAGCGGATAGTAGATCAAATAGAGAAGGACGACGTTGGGGAAAAACCCGAAGAGAAGACAGCGCAGCAGGGAGAAGGCGACGGCGGAAAGCACCCCGCACCGCACGCCGAAGCGGTAGGAAAAGACGAGGAGGAGCACGGTGACGACTTCCACCCCCTTGACGAACCAGAGCGCGTACTGCGCGCCCAAAAGCAGCGCGGTGAACACGGCGACGACCGCCACATACCCCACGCCCCGCAAAGCGCTTTGCTTTTTCTGCGCCGAAACATTCTTTTCGGGAACAGGCTTCTCTTCCCCCGCCCTTTCCCGCACGGACGCCTGCGCCCGCGCTCGATCTTCCCTGCGCTCCATCAGATGCCGAAATTCTCAAACGCCCAGATATAGAGGCAGCCTTCTTTGACGATGAGCGATTCTGCGCCCGAAACGGCGGAGCCCAGCACTTCGCCCTCATATTCGAAGGTGCCCCACTGCTCGTTGGCGCTTTCCTCATCGCTCGTGTAGAGCATCCAATAGCTCGACGGGGTCTGCTTGGTGCCGTTGAGCTCCACGACCATGCCGTCCGAGACGGTAAAGCTCAATTCGCCCGCCTCTTGCAGCTCTTCCATGACGGCAAGCAGCGTCTTGCCGCTATGTTCCGCCGACGCTTGGATGACGACGGTGTTTTCATCTGCCGTGACGGGCGACTTTTTACAGCCCGCGAGCGCGACAAGCGAAAAGAGCGCGAGAACTGCCGAAACGAGGGAGACAAGGGAGACAACTTTCTTTTTCATAAAAACCTCTTTTGCCGCTTTGCAGCAGCATTTTATCGTGCGAGGCAGCAAAAAACGCGCCCCTCGGGCGCGCCAAAAGAACGCACGGCTCTTTTTCTCCTGCTGCCCGAGATCGCCGCGCGTTCCGTCGGGGCAGGCGATCGGACTTTCACCGTAATGGCTGTTGCGGCGGATTTTCACCGCGCTTCCCCTGCTCTCTGCCTCTCCCGCGCCTTTCGCGCGGGCGGCAACTCCCGACGGATATTTTTTTCTCTATTGTAAGAGGTGCGCCGCTCCTTGTCAAGCAAATGAAGGGCGTGGCGGCAAACGGACGGCAAACGGGCGCAGAGAAGGGCACAAAGACGGGCGCGCCGCCCGCGGAACTCCCGCGGGCGGCG
>URMI01000084.1 GCA_900548845.1 uncultured Clostridia bacterium
ACGTGTGCTCTTCCGATCTCGTGATCTTGTTGGGTAAATTCATTTTCAGACCTTCTTATGAAGAGAAAAGTTTCTTATTTTCGCCCTGCGGCAGCAAAATTATTCAACATGGCCGAAGAGGTCGTACTCCTCCGCACGGTCGATGCGAACGGGATAGATCTGCCCTTCCTTCGCCTCGCTCGCCGTGAAGTAGACGACGCCGTCGATGTCGGGCGCCTGGAAGTACGCCCTTCCCACAAAGCAGGAGCGCTCCATGTCGATGCCGTCGCAGAGAACGTTCAGCTTCTTGCCGACGAACGCCTGCATGTTGGCGCGGGCGATCTCCTTCTGCGCGGCGTAAAATTCCTTCACCCGCCGCTGCTTGGTGGCGTGATGCACCTGCCCTTTGAGCTTGTAGGCGGGCGTGTTGGGCTCGCGCGAGTAGGCAAAACAGCCGCAGTTCATGAACTTCGCTTCCTTCAGAAAGGCGAGGAGCGCCCGATGCTCTTCCTCCGTCTCGGTGGGGAAGCCCGAAATGAAGGTGGTGCGGAGGGCGATCCCCGGGATCTCCTCACGAAGCCGTGCGAACAGGTTGAGGTACTCCGCCCTCGTTCCGCGGCGGCCCATGAGCTTTAAGACGCGGTCTTCCGAATGCTGCAAGGGGATATCGAGGTACTTCAAAATTTTCGGCTCATCCCGGATGAGAGCGATGAGTTCTTCCCCGATCTTTTCTGGATAGCAATAGAGAAGGCGGATGTGGCGGATGTTTTCGAGTGCGGCAAGCGCCTTCAGAAGGAGCACGAGCTGATTTTCGCCCCCGTCTTCGCCGTAGCGGGTGATGTCCTGCGCGACGAGGATGAGCTCTTCCGTCTCCCCCATCCCCTTCGCCTCTTCGAGGAGCGACTCCATCGGGTAGGAGAGATACTTCCCGCGGATGGAGGGGATGAGGCAATAGGTGCAGTGGTTGGAACAGCCTTCGGAAATTTTCAGGTATTTGTAGTGATCGGGCGTCGAAAGGACGCGCGGCAGAAGTTTCCCTTGTTCTGCGGGAAGACGGGAGGCGGGTCCCACGGCGCTCACCCGTTCGCCCGCATAGGCGCGTTCGAGGGCGGGGAAGAGCTCCTTTGCATCCGCCGTGCCAAGAAAGACGTCCGCTTCCGTCAGGGCGGGGAAGACTTCCTCCTCATATCCCTGCGGCAGGCACCCCGTGACGACGAGCTTTTCAAGCTTCCCCTCCTCTTTGAGGCGGCTGCCTTCGAGGACGGATAAAATCGCCTCCTCGCGCGCCGCCGTGAGGAACGCGCAGGTATTGACGATGAGCACCTGCGCCTTGTAAAGGTCGGTCGTGATCGGGCAGCCGTGAGAGGCGATCTCGCCCAAAAGCCGTTCGCCGTCCACGCGGTTCTTGTCGCACCCGAGCGAAATGAGCGCGAATGTTTTGTTGAGCATCTGTGTTTGCATGAAAGTCAGCCGAGATCTCCGTACTTGCTCTCAAATTCTTCCTTGGTGAGCAGCACGGTGCGCGCCTTCGCCTTGCCGTCGAAGGGAGAGATGTAGCCCATGAGCTCCATCCATTCGATGATCTTGCCCGCGTGGTTGTAGCCCACGGCGCACTTGCGCTGGATGAGCGAGATGGACGCGGAACCGAGCTTCACCACGATGGCGAGCGCCTTGATGTACTCGGGCCCCACCGTGCCGCCGTCGCCGTCCGCATCGTCGTCATCGCCGCCCTCCTCGGGCGCGGTGCGGTTGATGTAGTCGGAAACTTCGGGATCGAAGTAAGCTTCGTTGTTTTCTTTGATGTTCGCGACGACCGCCGCGACTTCGGCAGAGCTCAAAAATGCGCCCTGCACGCGCAGGCAGTTGAACATGCCGCCCGTCTTATAGAGCATATCGCCGTTGCCGAGCAGCTTTTCCGCGCCCGATTCGTCGAGGATGGTGCGCGAGTCCACTTCCTGGATGACGCGGAACGCCATTCGCGTGGGAAGGTTGCCCTTGATGACGCCCGTGATGACGTCGACCGAAGGGCGCTGGGTGGCGATGACGAGGTGGATGCCCGCCGCGCGCGCCTTCTGCGTCAGACGCTGGATGCGCTCTTCAATGTCCTTCTTGGCAACGGACATGAGATCGGCAAGCTCATCGACGACGATGACGATCTTGGGAAGTTTTTCCTCGTCTTCCGAAAGATTCGCGTTATATTCGTTGATGTTGCGCACCGCCGTGCCCGAGCGCGTCTTCTGCTCGAAGAGCTCGTAGCGGCGCTCCATCTCCTTGATCGCCCAGTTGAGCGACATGATGGCCTTCTGCGTATCGGTGATGATCTCGTTGATCATGAGATGCGGCAGGCCGTCGTAAGGCGTAAATTCGATCTTCTTGGGGTCGATGAGGATGATCCTGAGATCTTCGGGCGAATACTTGCAAATGAGGCTGACGAGCAGCGCGTTGAGGCACACGCTCTTACCCGAGTTAGTGGCGCCCGCGACGAGGATGTGCGTCATTTTGACGACGTCGCCGCAGACGGCGCGGCCCTCGACGTCCTTGCCGATGACGAACATCAGCTTGGACGGATCGTCGTTGCGGTAGTCGGGCGAGGTCATGATGGAGCGGATGCCCACCATCGCGCGGTGCTTATTGGGCACTTCGATGGAGATGGCGCCCACCTCCGAATTGGAATACATATTCACGCCGTCGCGCGCATGCAGGCGCATGGCGATCTCTTCGTCGTGGCGGATCACGGAACGCACCGAGATGTTGCGGGGGATATCGATATCGTACCGCGTGACGGCGGGACCCGACGTCACTTTGACGACCTCGGCATCCACTCTGAAGCCCGCGAGCGTTTCCATGATGACGGAAGAGTTGTATTCGATCTCCTCGGGGGAGACGCTCACCGCGTCGTCGTACGTCTGGAAAAGATCGAGCGACGGGCGGCGGTAGCGCTTATACACATGTTTTTTGGGCTTGGGCGCGGGCGGCGCGGGAAGTTCGGGGATGCTTTCCCCTCCCCCACCGAGGCCGCGCTCTCTCGTATTTTCCCTTGCGCTCTCCCTTGCACGGGGCAGGGAGGGCACGTCCTCTTCGGGGAGAAGATCGTCGTCAAAGAGGTCGGAGGCGGAAGTGCGCTCTTGGCGCAGCCCGCGCACGGCGCGGCTGTCTTCCGCAAAGGGCGAAGGCTGCTCTTCGAAGGGAGAGGCGGAACGGCTCCCGAACGCGGGCGCGGAAGGCTCGGGCGGTTCGGGTAAAGTACCGCGGCCGGAAACGGGCGGTTCGGGAAGGGGGCTGCGGCCGGAAACGGGCGGCTGTTGTTCGGGAACGCCTCTCCGTCCGTCGGAAAACTCGCCGAAGTCCGTCTCTCGCGCGGCGGAAAGGTCGCTGCCGAAGCCCGCCCTTCTTGCGGGGGGGTCGTCCGAAAGGCCCGCTCCCCGTTCGTTGCGGGAGAAGCTGTCGCCCACATAGTCGGTGCCGTCGTCTTTGAGCTGCACGCGGTCGGGCCCGCGGCTCGAGGAAAAGAGGCTCCTGAATCCGCGTTCGCTCGCACGGGGATCGTACTCGTCCTCTGCGGGCGCGTCCTTTTTCCCGCGATCGGGCGTGCGGACGGGGGGCTCAGGCCCGGAAGACGTATTGAACGAGCGCTCACCCCTGCCAGGTTCCCTGCCGCGCGAAGAAAGTCCGTCTTCCTGCGCCGACGGCGTATCGAAGGGGTTCGCGTCCTCGGGCGTCACATCGCGCGCCGTGAGGAAGCCGTCCGATTTGACGGGTTCGGGCTCGGGTTCGCGCGCCGCACGGCGGATATCCTGCGGCTTTTCGGGCACTGCGGGGGCGATGTCGTCCACGCTGGGCGCGGAGGAAAATTCCGTGTCGTCCACGTCGTTGGCGTAGGCGTCGCGGCCGATGTCCTCGGGCGGCGTCTCGGGCGACTTATACGCGGGCACGCGGGGATAGTTGAGGTCTTCCGCGCGGAAGGTGTAGCCGTCGCGGCGTTCGGGGCGCTGCTCCACGATCTTGCGCGGGAGCGGCGTGCGGGGTTGGTTTTCCGCCTGCTGAGAGAAGGCGCCGTGATAGCTCGAAGGCGCGGGCGCATCGTTTTTCGCGCTGCTTTGCGAAACTCCGAACGTGCTGCCGCGCGCAGCATTCCCGTCGGAAGCGCCGCTCTGCCCGCCGCGGGTGAAATCGGGGCGGAGGAAATCATCCGGTTTGCCGTTTTCGGCGCCGCTCCTGCCCGTATCGGCGCGGCGGTCGGAACGGGGAAGATCCTGAAAGCTCGTATATTTGGGCACTTCGCGGGATGCTCCGAGCGTCCTGCGCTCCGAAAGGCGTTCGCCGCGGTCCACGGGTCGTTCATAGGTCGCGGGGATGGTATAGTCGGGCTTGCGGGCGGGCGAATCGTCGGGCTCGACGCTGCTGCGCCGCACGCGCGAATTGAAGTAAGAATCCTGATTGTAGATGAGGTTCTTGGTATAGTCCTGCGCGGGAGTACTCGAAAAGAGGATGTCTCTCCCCGAATAGGAGCGCGGCGTTTCGGGCTCCTGCGGGCGGTCGGTGCCGTAGTAACCGACGTGGCCGTTCCTGCCGTAACCCTGCGATTCGCGGTCCTGCGGGGCGTAGTACCCCTGCACGGGGCGCTGCGGGCGGGGCTGACCGTAATAGCCCAAAAGCCCGTCCTGCCCGTATCCGTAATTCGGATACTGCGGCTGCTGCGGATACTGCGGTTGCTGAGGCTGCGCGGTCTGCCGGGGGGCGTACTGCTGCTGAGGGGCATAGCCGTACTGCCCGTTCCCCGCATAGCCGCCGTAACCGTTCTGATAACTGTCCGGATATCCGTTCGGATAGCCGTTCTGATAGCCGGCGGGCGCATAATAGCCCTGCTGCGCGTAAGGATCGGCATAGGCCGCGTCCCGATAGCTGTCCGCCGCGTACCCGTCGGGCTCCGCATACCCCATCATGGGTTCGGGGTCGGGCATCGGAAGGGGCTGAGCCGCCTCGCTCTTTTCCTCTTTCTGCTGTTTTTTTGCGGATTTTTTGACGTTCTGCCGCTTGGCGGAGCGTTCGGGCTTCTCCCCGCCGAGGACCGCCGCCTTCAGGGGCGTGCCCCAGAGGAACACGAAGAGCGCAAGCGCCGCAAGCAGCGCAAAGAGCACATATGCCCCCGCCGTCGAAAGGAGCGAACGGAGCGGATAGACGACAAGGCCGAAGAGCGCGCCGCCCGCCGTCGCGGACGAGAGCTCCCCTGCCGCCGTATAGCAGCCCGAAAGGTAAGCGCCGAAGCCTTCGCCGAAGAAGCGGGTGCTCGTCGCAAGCTGCGCGATGAGAAAAGCCGCGCAAAGGAGCGCCGTGAATTTGAGCGTCCATTTTGCGGGGATGAGACTGCGCCCCGCGACCATGCACACGGACCCGTAGAGGATGAGAAGGAGCAGCGGATACACAAAATAACCGAACGTCCCCAAAAGGAACGCCGTGATGCTCACGCCGATCTCACCGAAGATAAAGCGCCCGACCGTCGCAATGACGAGCAGGATGATGCCGAAAATGAGAAACGTCATGCCGAACGTTTCCCGCGTGACGACGCCCCTGCCGCGCTCCTTGTTGTCTGCTCCGCGCCCGTAGCCGTTCAAATCTAACTCCTTTTCAAGGAAGAAGGCGCCCTTCTTCCCTGTATTATCGCCATTATGTCACTTTGCATTATATCATTTTCGGACACATTTTTCAACAATATCGGGCGGAAAATTTTACACATTTTGTTTTTTCTTCCGCCCGCACCCCCAAAATAGCCGATATTGCCCCCTTTTGCAGATCGGAAGAGCACA
>URMI01000085.1 GCA_900548845.1 uncultured Clostridia bacterium
TTCTTCTACGCGCAGATCCAGTTCAATCCCGAAGACGTCAGCCGCACCATCCAGCAGAACGGCGGCTTCATCCAGGGCATCCGCCCCGGCAAGCCCACGGCGCAGTACCTGCGTAAGATCAACAACCGCATCACGCTGTTCGGCGCCATTTATCTGACGCTCATCGCGTTCATTCCTTCCCTCATCTTCAGCTTCGTCACGGTCGATCTCATCAACGTGTTCTCCACGACGGGTATCCTCATCGTGGTGAGCGTGGCGCTCGAGTTCGATAAGCAGCTCCAGTCGCAGATCATGATGAAGAACTACAAGGGATTCTTAAAATAAGTTACACGGAGGCAACGGTATGAATCTTATCCTTTTGGGCGCTCCCGGCGCAGGCAAGGGCACGCAGGCGACCAAGATCGCAGAGCGTTACGGCCTCGTGCATATCTCGACGGGCGACATCTTCCGCGCAAACATCAAGAACGGCACCGAGATCGGCAAGCTCGCAAAGTCGTATATCGACAAGGGCGAGCTCGTCCCCGACGAAGTGACCGTCGCGATCGTCAAAGACCGTCTCACCTGGGACGACGTCAAGAACGCGAAGGGCTATCTCCTCGACGGCTTCCCCCGCAACCTCTATCAGGCGGAGGAGCTCGATAAGTTCGCTAAGATCGACGGCGTCGTCAACATCAACATCGACTTCAAGCTGCTCATGGACCGCCTCTGCGGCAGAAGAGTGTGCTCGAAGTGCGGCGAGAGCTATCACGTCTCCACCCTGAACGGCGCGACGACGTGCGCACGCTGCGGCGGCGAGCTCTATCAGCGCAAGGACGACAACCCCGAGACCGTCGAGAGCCGCCTCAACGTCTACAACGAGCAGACGGCGCCCCTCATCGACTACTACACGAAGAAGGGCATCATCCTCAACGTCACGGGCACCGAGGCGCCCGCCGAAGTGCTGTTCGAGCAGGTCAAGGCCGTGCTCGACAAGCTGAACGGCTGATATGGTACACGTCAAGAGCGAGGAAGAGATCGACCTGATGCGCGCCCCGTGCGCCATCGTCAGGGACTGTCTCTCCTTCGTGGGCGAGCGCATCAGGCCCGGCATGACGACGGGCGAAGTGGATCAGCTCGTCTACGATTTCATCAAAGCGAGCGGCGCCGAGCCGAGCTGTCTCGGCTACGGCGGCTTCCCCGCAAGCGCCTGCGTCTCCGTCAACGAAGTCGTGGTGCACGGCATCCCGGACGATCGGGTCCTCGAAGAGGGCGACATCGTCAGCGTGGACCTCTGCGCCTACAAGAACGGCTTCCACGGCGACGGCGCCCGCACCTTCGCGGTGGGGGAGATCTCCCCCGAAAAGAAAAAGCTCATCCGCGTGACGGAAGAATGCTTTTTCAAGGCGCTCGAAGGGCTCAGGGCGGGCACGCCCCTCTTCGACATCGGCTACCGGGTGCAGACGCACGCCGAAAGCAACGGCTTTTCCGTCATCCGCTCCTACACGGGGCACGGCATCGGACGGGAGATGCACGAAGACCCCTCCGTCTACAACTTCGGAAGAAGGGGGACGGGGATGCGCCTCAAAGCGGGCACGGTCATCTGCATCGAACCGATGATCGCGATGGGGGACTGGCGCGTGAACGTCCTCGACGACGGCTGGACGGCAGTCATGGCAGATAAGAAGCCCGCCGCGCATTACGAAAACACCGTGGTCATCCGCGAGGACGGCACGGAGATCTTGACGCTCTGAGCGTACCAATATCAATCGGAGGAGTTTATGTCCAAGGACGACGTTATCGAAGCGGAAGGCAAAGTCATCGAGGCGCTGCCCAACGCAACGTTTAAGGTAAGGCTTTCCAACGGTCATGTGATCACCGCATACATCTCCGGAAAGCTGAGAATGAACTACATCCGCATCATCGAGGGCGATTCGGTCAAGCTCGAGATGAGCCCCTACGATCTTACCAAGGGGCGGATCACCTGGCGGAGCAAGTCCTGACCGAGCAGCGAAAAAATTTACGCCCCGCGCCCAAACGCGGCAGGGGACGAGGAGGAATCAGTTATGAAAGTCAGACCTTCCGTGAAGCCTATGTGCGATAAGTGCAAGGTCATCAAGAGAAACGGCAAAGTCATGGTCATCTGTTCCAAGAACAAGAGCCATAAGCAGAGACAGGGCTAAAATTTGCCCTCAAAGCGGGCATCGTGCAAGTAAAATCGCTTGACACGGTCGGCACCTCTGTGCTATAATGCCCTGTATGTGACAAATCGCAGATGAAGCTGAGTTTCCGCACCCCAAAGTGCGGAAAGTCGGCTTGCTTTGCGCTTAAACGTCAAAAAGGGCATCTTGCTTTGAAAACAAGGGAGCCATGCGGCGCGATATTTTCCACTGTCCGCTGCGGGATCCGTTTCGATAGAAAAAAAATAATACCAACCAAAAAAAACCGGAGGTTTCATCAATGGCACGTATTGCCGGTGTCGATCTTCCCAACGAAAAGCGCGTGGAGATCGGACTCACCTACATTTACGGGATCGGGCTCACCACGTCCAAGAAGATCCTCGAAGCGACGGGCATCAACCCCGACACGAGAGTCAAGGACCTCGATGAGAACGACGTTTCCAAGTTAAGAGAATATATCGACCACCACTATGTCGTGGAGGGCGAGCTCCGCAGCCAGGTCAGCCTGAACATCAAGCGTCTCATGGAGATCGGCTGCTATCGCGGCGTGCGCCACAGAAAGGGTCTTCCCGTCCGCGGGCAGAGCACCAAGCGCAACGCGAGGACGAGAAAGGGTCCCCGCCGCACCGTTGCGAACAAGAAGAAGTAAGGAGTGAGCTATGGCAGATAAGAGAAAGACAGTCGTCTCGCGCAAGCGCAGAGAACTGAAAAAGGTAGATAAAGGACAGGTCCACATCCAGTCCACGTTCAACAACACGCTCGTCACCATCACCGATATGAGCGGCAACGCGATCTCCTGGTCGAGCGCAGGCTCGCTCGGGTTCCGTGGTTCGAGGAAGGGCACGCCGTTTGCTGCACAGATGGCAGCGGAAACGGCTGCAAAGGCCGCAAAAGAGCACGGTCTTCGTTCCGTCGAAGTGTATGTCAAGGGCCCCGGCGCGGGCAGAGAGTCCGCCATCCGCGCGCTTGCCAACTGCGAGCTCGACGTCACGCTCATTTCCGACGTTTCGCCCATCGCGCACAACGGCTGCAGGCCCCCCAAGCGCAGAAGAGTTTAAGGAGAGTAGAACATGGCAGTTTACAGAGACGCAAAATGCAAGCTTTGCAGAAGGGAGGGCGCGAAGCTCTTCCTCAAGGGCGAAAAGTGCTATATGGACAAGTGCCCCTTCAACAAGCGCCCCACGGCTCCCGGCCAGCACGGCGCAGGCAGAAAGAAGGTCTCCGAGTACGGGCTTCAGCTTCGTGAGAAGCAGAAAACCAAGCGCATCTACGGCGTGCAGGAAGGCCAGTTCCGCCACTACTACGAAGTTGCGGACCGCATGAAGGGCATCACGGGTGAGAACATGCTCTCCCTGCTCGAGCGCCGTCTCGATAACGTCGTCTTCCGTATGGGCGTCGGCGCATCGAGGACGCAGGCCCGCCAGCTCGTCAACCACGCCCACTTTACCGTGAACGGCAAGACGGTCAACATCCCTTCCTACAGTGTGAAGGCAGGCGACGTCATCGCCGTCAAAGAAAACAGCAGGAACAATAAATTTTTCGAACAGATCAAGACGATGAAGGTTGCGAATATGCCCAAGTGGCTGGAATTCGACCCCGAGAAGCTGGAAGGCAAAGTGCTTGCCCTTCCTACCCGTGAGGACGTCGACAGCCAGATCGCAGAGCATATGATTGTCGAGCTGTACTCCAAGTAATCAATAAAAGGAGGATCACGATATGATCGAAATGGATATGCCCAAGATCTACGTGACGGAAAACGAGGAAAGATCGTATGCAAAGATCGTCGTCGAGCCGCTCGAGAAGGGCTTCGGTCTTACCATCGGCAACTGCCTGAGAAGGATCCTTCTTTCGGCATTGCCCGGCGCCGCCGCACAGGGGATCAAGTTCATGGACGGAAGCGTCAAGCACGAATTTTCCGCCATCCCCGGAGTGAAGGAGGACGTGACCGAGATCATCCTCAACTTAAAGCTCCTCGCCATCAAGACCAAGATCACCGATAAGGACTATACGAAGACGCTGCGTCTTTGCAAGGAAGGCCCCGCGGTGATCACGGCCGCCGATATCGCGCAGGACGCCGAAGTGGAGATCGTCAATTCCGACCAGTACATCTGCACGGTGGACGAGGGCGGAAAGATCGACATGGAGATCACCATCGGCAGAGGCAGAGGCTACAAGCCCGCCAAAGAGAACAAGCAGCCCATCATCGATTACATCCCCATCGATTCCATCTATACGCCCGTGCAGAAGGTCAACTACAACGTAGAACCCGCGCGCGTGGGGCAGAACATCGATTACGATCGGCTGACCATCGAGGTGTGGACGGACGGCACCTTCTCCGGAAGAGAGATCGTCTCCCTCGCGGCAAAGATCATGCAGGATCACATCAACCTGTTCGTCAATTTGTCCGATACGATCAAGGATATGGACATCCTCGTCAAGACGGACGACGACAAGCAGCAGCAGATCCTCTCCATGAAGATCGAGGACATGGATTTCTCTGTCCGTTCCTACAACTGTCTGAAGAGAGCAAACATTCACACGGTGGAAGACCTGATCAGCAAGTCCGAAGACGAAATGCTCAAGGTGCGCAATCTTGGCAAGAAGTCGCTCGACGAAGTCATTGCAAAGCTCGAATCCTACGGTCTTTCGCTGGAAAAAAAGGAGGATTAAAAAATGCCGGGTAAATTGGGCAAGACGACAAAGCAGAGAATGGCTTTGTTGAGAGGGCAGGCGTCCCAGCTCCTGTGGTACGGCAGGATCGAGACGACGCAGGCTCGTGCGAAGGAGCTGCGCTCCTATGTTGAAAAACTCATCACCAAGGCGGTGAACACCTACGACGACGTCGTCGAATACGAAGTCGTCGCCAAGGATAAGAAGGGCAAGGAAGTCAAGACGACTTCCGTCAAAGACGGCCCCAAGAAGCTTGCGGCACGCCGCCAGATCATCGCAAAGACCTATGATCTTCAGGAGATCAAGGCATTCGGCGAGAGCAAGAAGGCGTACAAGGAGCGCACCGCACAGGTGCAGCATCCCCTTGTGGAGAAGCTCTTCAACGAGATCGCTCCCAAGTACGCACAGCGCAAGGAAGAGCTCGGCCAGGGCGGCGGTTATACGAGGATCTATCTCCTCGGCCAGCGCCGCGGCGACGCTTCCGAAAAGGCAGTCATCGAGCTCGTCTGAGTTCAGGGCAGCCCAAAAGCACGATCAGAGCAAAAGACCCGTGTCCCCACGGGTCTTTTTTCTTTATTATTGGCGCCTTATCTGAAGCCTCCCCTGTGTAAGGGGTGAGCAAGTGCTTTCTTGCAAAGAGCCCGGTGGGCTCTTTGCCACTTGCGAATTTGGAAACGGCGCATAGTGCGCGCCGTTTCAGGGCTCCCGCGCAGATGCGAAGCAGATGTGTGGGAAGAGGAGCAGCGCGGTCTCTACCGCGCGAGACGGTGTCATGCCATTCGACGCGTACGCCGCTGATGAGACTGAGGGAGTATTTGCCGGACTTTCGCCCCCGTCTTAGCCCTCCCTGTGTAAGGGGCGAGAAAGCGCTTTCTTGTCTTTCAGGGTTCCCACAAAAATCGCGTAGCGAGTTTTGTGGGAAGAGGAGCGGCAGGCATATAAGGTCATGCGGCA
>URMI01000086.1 GCA_900548845.1 uncultured Clostridia bacterium
TACACTCTTTCCCTACACGACGCTCTTCCGATCTTCAAAAATGCTCATACTGCTATCTTGTGCAGAGAACAAAAAAAGCTCCCCGATCTTTCGGGGAGCTGAATATTTTATTCGAGTTCGAACGCGCCCGTGTAGAGCTGATAGTATCTGCCCTTCTGCTCGATGAGCTGGTCGTGCGTGCCGCGCTCGATGATGCGGCCGTGGTCGAGCACCATGATGACGTTGGAGTTCTTGACCGTGGAGAGGCGGTGCGCGATGACGAACACCGTTCTTCCCTCCATCAGTTTATCCATGCCGCGCTGGACGATGGCTTCCGTTCTCGTATCGATGGAGGAAGTCGCTTCGTCGAGGATCATGACGGGCGGATCGGCAACGGCTGCGCGCGCGATGGACAGAAGCTGCCTCTGCCCCTGCGAAAGGTTGGCGCCGTTGTGCGTGAGCATCGTGTCGTACCCTTCGGGGAGACGGGAGATGAAGTCGTCCGCGCCCGCAAGATGGGCTGCCGCTTTGCATTCCTCGTCCGTTGCGTCCAATCTGCCGTAGCGGATGTTATCCATGACCGTCCCCGTGAAGAGGTTGGTATCCTGGAGGACCATGCCGAGCGATCTTCTCAGCTCGCCCTTCTTGATCTTGTTGATGTTGATGCCGTCGTAACGGATCTTGCCGTCCGCAATGTCGTAGAAGCGGTTGATGAGGTTGGTGATGGTCGTCTTGCCTGCGCCCGTCGCGCCGACGAATGCAACTTTCTGACCGGGGCGCGCGTACAGCGTGATGTTGTGCAGGACGATCTTCTCGGGCGTGTAGCCGAAGTCCACGTCGTACATTCTCACGTCGCCTTCGAGCTTGGTGTAAGTTAGCGTGCCGTCGTGATGAGGGTGTTTCCATGCCCACATGCCCGTGCGCTCTTCGCACTCGGTGAGGTTGCCGTTTTCGTCTTCCTTGGCGTTGACGAGGGTGACGTACCCGTCGTCCGTTTCGGGCTGTTCGTCGATGAGCATCGTGATGCGCTTGGCGCCCGCAAGACCCATGACGACGGAGTTGACCTGCTGCGAGACCTGACCGACGTTGTTGCTGAACTGACGCGCCATCTGCAGGAAGGCGACGACGACGGCGACCGAGAAGGGCGCGACCTCGACGATGTTCGTGATCCTGCCGTCCGTGAGTTCGAGGATGCCGATGTTCTGCACCCCTTCGAGCATGAAGAACGCGCCGCACAGCGCCACGATGACGTACATGATGTGGCCGATGTTCATGATGATGGGCATGAGCATGTTCGCGTATCTGTTCGCGCGGTCCGCCTGCTCGAAGAGATGGTCGTTGACGCGGTCGAAGTCGCGCTTTGCCTCCTCTTCATGGCAGAACACCTTGACGACCTTCTGCCCGTTCATCATTTCCTCGATGAAGCCCTCCGTCTTACCGATGGCGCGCTGCTGTTCGAGGAAGTATCTGCCCGAACCGCCGCCGATGACTTTGGTGATGAAGGTCATCGCGACGATGCCCACAACGACGATGAGCGTCAGATACAGGCTGTAATAGAGCATCATCACGAAGAGCGTTAAAACCATCACGCCCGAGCGCAGGATCTGCGGAAGGCTGACTGCGATCATCTGGCGCAGCGAGTCGATATCGTTCGTGTAGTAACTCATGATATCGCCGTGATTGTGCGTGTCGAAATAGCGGATGGGAAGGTCCTGCATCCCGTCGAACATCTGCTCGCGCATCTTCGCGAGGAAGCCCTGCGTGATGATGGCAAGGAGCTGCGCATGAATGGCGCCGAAGATGAGGGAAACGACGTACATCCCGATGAGGGTGAGCATATTGCCCGTGATGACGCCGCCGACTTCCGCCCACGTCTGCCCTGCCGTCTGCGCCTCTTCGATGACGGAGTAAATATTCTCCATGAAGATGGCGGGCACGGAGCTCACGATGGCGTTGATGACGAGGAAGATGATGGTGAGCGTCGTCATGCCGGGGTAGTAGCGGAAGAGCGCCTTCATCACGCGGGAGAAGGTCCCCTTCTGCTTTTTGGGTTTTACCTGAGGCGCTTCGGGGGTATGAGGGCGCACTTTTGCATGCAGTTTAGTTTTCATTGTCTGCCCCCTTTACCTGAGAGTGATAAACTTCCGCATAGATGGGATTGGTCTTGACGAGTTCTTCGTGCGTGCCGACGGCGTTGACCCTGCCGCTCTCCATGACGATGATGCGGTCGGCGTCCTCCACCGAGGAGATACGCTGCGCGATGATGATCTTGGTCGTCGTGGGGATATATTCGCGGAATGCCTTGCGGATGAGCGCATCGGTATGGGTATCGACGGCGCTCGTCGAGTCGTCAAGGACGAGGATCTTGGGCTTTTTGAGGAGGGCGCGCGCGATGCACAGGCGCTGTTTCTGCCCGCCCGAGACGTTGGTACCGCCCTGTTCGATGTAGGTATCGTATTTGTCGGGGAAGCTTTGGATGAAGTCGTCCGCCTGTGCAAGTTTGCACGCTTCGACGAGCTCTTCGTCCGTCGCGTCGGGGTTGCCCCAGCGGAGGTTTTCCTTGATGGTGCCCGAGAAGAGGACATTCTTCTGGAGCACGACCGCGACCTGGTTGCGAAGCGCCGTCAGATCGTACGCTCTCACGTCCACGCCGCCCACCTTGACGCTCCCTTCCGTCACGTCGTAGAGGCGGGAGAGAAGGTTGACGAGCGACGTCTTGGAAGAGCCCGTGCCGCCGATGATGCCGATCGTCTCGCCCGACTTGATGTGAAGGTCGATGTCTTCGAGGACGTTCTTTTCCGCCGTCGGGGAATATTTGAAGTCGACGTGGTCGAAGTCGATGGAGCCGTCCTTGACCTCGAAGACGGGGTCTTCGGGATCGTGCAGCGTGCTCTTTTCGGTGAGGATCTCGACGATTCGGCGGGCAGATTCGCCCGACATTGCGATCATCGCGAAGACCATCGAGAACATCATGACGGAGGAAAGGATCTGCATCCCGTACACGATGAGCTGAGAGACTCTTGCAACGTTGTACATGGGCTCGCCCACGCTCATGATGAGATAGGAACCCACGAACAGCACGGCGGACAGCACGCCGTAGAAGGCGAACTGCATGATAGGGTCGTTCCATGCAAGCAGACGCTCCGCCTTCGTGAAGTCCTTCATGAGGGCGGTCGAAGTCTTGCCGAACTTCTCCTTTTCGTATTCCTCTCTCACATACGCCTTGACGACGCGAATGCCGCTGACGTTTTCCTGGATGGATTCATTCATGTCGTCGTACTTGTGGAAGAGGCGGCGGAAGGTGGGCATGACCTTATACATGATGGCAAACAGCGCGAACGCGACAAGGGGCACGACCGCAAGGAAGATCCACGCAAGGTCGCCGCCCATGACGAATGCCATGACGAAGGAGAAGACGACCATGAGAGGCGCGCGGATGGCAAGACGCACGATCATCATGTAGGAAAGCTGCACGTTGGTGACGTCCGTCGTCATACGGGTGACGAGCGAAGGCGTCGAGAACTTGTCGATGTTCTCAAACGAGAAGTCCTGGATGTGATAGTAAAGGTCTTTGCGCAGGTTTTTGGCAAATCCCGTCGATGCGCGCGCGCAGAAGGCGCCCGCGAGAGTGCCCGTGACGAGCGATGCGACAGCGATCGCCACCAGGATGCCCGCGTACTTCCAGATCTCCCCCATCGTCGGCGTGCTGCTCTCGATGACTTCGACGAGCATCGAGATGACGAAGGGCATCAGGCATTCGAGCACGACCTCGATGGAGACGAAAAGCGGCGATAAGATGGACGCCAACTTGTACTCGCGGATGCTCTTTGCAAGTGTCTTTAACAAAAGAAGTCCTCCTTTTCGCATCGTTAAATGCGAAATGTAAGAAAAAAATTGAAACCGTAAGCCATATAAGAAAAGCGTAAATCCCGAGCCGAAATTTACACATTCTCCTTTTACAAATATCCTACCACGCATATATAATAATGTCAAGCGTGCGTGAAAGAAAATTCTGAAAACTTCACACAGTTTTCATTTTTTGCGAACGCAGGGCGCCGTGTTTTGCGACTCATTCCTGATCCAAAAGTTCGTTGTAAAATTCGCACAAGTCCCCCCTTCCTTCCTGAAGAAAGCGGATGGCGCTCGAAGGATGGCGGTTGAGGACGCCCGTTAAAAGATAGGCGGGATCGTACCCCCAGACGGCGCCCTGTTCGCGGACGCGGGGCATGCTGCTCTCCACAAAGCGCAGCATATGCGCAAGCTTATACTTCGGGTTCTTCAAGAATCCCAAAAGCAGCTCCATGCGGCAGTTGCCCGCACCCCTTCCCATGCCAGATACGGTCGCGTCGAGGTAGTCGACGCCCAGCGCCGTGCATTCGATGGTGTTCGCAAAGGCAAGTTCCTGATTGTTGTGCGCGTGGATGCCGATGACTTTTCCGTACTTTTCGCCCGCTTCGAGATAGCGCTCTGCGATGACGCGCATCTCTTCGGGGTAGATGGAGCCGTAGCTGTCGACGATATAGATGACGTCTGCGGGGGAATTGCCGATGAGGTCGAGCGCCAAAGAGAGCTCTTTTTCCGTCGCCTTGGAGATCGCCATGATGTTGACCGCCGTCTCGTAGCCCATCTTATGGCAGTGCTCCGCCATCGCGAGCGCTGCGGGGATGGTGTTGATGTAGGTCGCGATGCGGTACATCGCAAACGGGCTGTTTTCGCGCGGGCCGATGTCGCGCTCATAGTTGCAGCGGCCGACGTCTGCCATGCACGCAAGTTTGAGCCCTTCGGGTGCGCCGCCGAGCACGTTGAAAACGTCTTCGTCGCGGCAGAATTTCCACTTGCCGAACTTGTTTTCGTCGAAAAGGTCATGATCGGACTTGTATCCGAGCTCCATATAATCGACGCCCGCGCGCATGTTGGCGCTCACAAGCGCGCGCACCCACTCATCGGAAAAGCGGAAGTTGTTGACGAGCCCGCCGTCGCGCATCGTCGCGTCCATGACTTTGATGGAAGGGCGGAAGGAAAGAAGCGAACCGGTATCTCTTGCCATACGTTAACTGTGCCTCGCTTTGAGTTCGCTGCATACGTCGAAAAGCGTCACTTCCTTTTCGCGGAGCAGCACCAGAAGGTGATACAAAAGATCTGCCGCTTCGCCGACGAGCTCCTCTTTCTTGTCGTTTTTGGAGGCGATGACGGTCTCCACCGCTTCTTCCCCCATCTTCTTTGCGATCTTGTCGATGCCCTTTTCAAAGAGATAGGAAGTATAAGAACCCTCTTCGGGATGCTGCTTTCTGTCGTCGATGACGCGCGCAAGTTCGGAAAGAAATCTGACCCCCGCGCCCTCTTCTGCCTTTTTTACGTTGAAGAAGCAGGAGCGGCTGCCCGTATGGCAGGCGGCGCCAACTTGCTCGATCTGAAGGAGCACGCAGTCTTTGTCGCAGTCAAACGTAATGCCTTTGACTTTCTGCACATGCCCGCTCGTTTCGCCCTTCTTCCAAAGGCACTTTCTCGAACGGCTCCAATAGTGCGCATAGCCCGTTTCCAGCGTCTTTTGAATGGCCTCTTCGTTCATATATGCCTGCATGAGCACGTCGCCGCTCTCTGCGTCCTGCGCGATGGCGCAGATGAGCCCGCGCTCGTCGAATTTGATATCCATTTAATCCTCCATGCGGACGGCGATGCCGCGTTCCGCGAGATAACTTTTGAGATCTCTCATGTTGATGATGCCGAAATGGAAGAGGGAAGCAGCAAGCGCCGCATCTGCCTTGCCTTCGGTCAGAA
>URMI01000087.1 GCA_900548845.1 uncultured Clostridia bacterium
ATGTCCAATGCGACGATCCTCTCGGTCATGCCTTGATTGTAGCATATTTCCCGCGCAAAGGCAAGCTTTTTTGGAAATAATGAGAAAGCGGCGCCCGCCGCCCCGCCCGAAGGGGCGGGAAGTACGGGAAGCGCCCGCCCGAAGGCGCGGAAGAGGCAAAACCTGCCCGCCGAAGGCGCGGAGGAAAAGCGCAAAAAAAGGCTGCCCGAAGGCAGCCCCCGCTCAGTCGCGGTCTCTCTTTTTTGCCGCGCGCTCCATCGCATCGAGGCGCGCATCCACCGCGTCGTCGAGCTTATCGATGAGCTCTTCCTGGCTCTTTTTGACGAGCGAGCGCATCTTACAGCTGTTGGCGACGGCAAGCGCGCCGCCGAGCGCGCCCAGCGCCAGCCCGAGGCAGAACATTTTTTCCATATCCGCTCCTTTGCGGGCGATATGCCCGCCTTAAATAGCTTGCGGAATGCGCCCCTCGTTATTCGCCGCGCTCGCTGCGTAATTTTTCCAATTCCGAGCGCAGCGCCTCGTTTTCCTGCCGCAGTTCCCCCGCGATGCGGCGGTAGAGGGCGTCGATCTCCTGTTCGAGGCGGCGCTGCAAAAACTCGCTGCCGGCGGGGACGCCCGCCTCTTTCGCCGCTTTTTCCAGCCGTTCGGGCTGCTTCTTTAAGAGATTGCGGTACTTGTTCTGCATCCTGAGCATCTTCTTTTCGTCGCCGCCCGCGGCGTTCATGATGGCGCGGCGCACCGAACAGCCCTTGGCGCGTTCGCGGAAGATAAGGCGCAGCATCTCGTCCGTCTCCTCTTCCGTGAAGGGCTTCACCGCCCCCGCGTGCAGGTCTTTGCCTTCGAGCATGCGCCTGACGCGCTCGTCGTCCTGCTTTTTGAGGAGCGCATAGTAATAGTTGCGCACGCTGCCCTTGGCGCGGCTGTGCGCTCTTCCGTACGTTTCGAAGAGGTACGAGAGCGTCTTGCCCGCGTTCCTGCCCGAATAGATGTACTCGATGAGCCCCGTCGCTTCCTCTTCCGTATAACCGTTGATCTTATTCATCGCTGCCTCCGCACGGGAGATCCCCGTTTTCCCCTCTGTTCTTGACATAATTTTGTGCGTTTATACATCTAATAGCGGTATGCAGGTGTATTTTTTGGCGGAGCGGGAATGCATCCTCTCGCTCGGCGGCATGGCGCTCGGTATCGTGGACGGGTTCGAACGCTCCGTCGAGCTCGACCCCGAAGACGGCGTCCTGTGCACGCTCGCCCCGCTCGGGGGGTATCTCCCCGTGAGCTTTTGCATCGACGAGGACTTTCTGATCGCGCCCCCGCCCGGGATCGCCCTCTATCATAGGAACGGCAAGGAGTGCGCCCTCTATGCGAGCGGGTTCTGCCGCACCGACCAGAGCCTGAACGTGCTCCAAAAGGCGGAAGTAAACGGGGCGCGGCTCACCCTCTTCCGCCAGGGCAAGCTGTTTTTGGAGATCGCGGAAGAGGGCGGGATGCACATTACCGTCCTTCCCGACGAATTGGAGAATTGCTCCTTCTTCGCCCAGGACGACGGGTTCCTCGTTGCGGGCGGAGGCGGTTTTGCCCTCCTCTCGCGGAACGGGGAAATTTTAGTGCAGGCAGAGGGGCGCGTTCTGGAGACGGGCGGCGTTCTCCGCGCCGAAGTGCCCTTCCACGACAGCCGCGGGCACACCGCCCTGTGCGAATGGCAAAAGGGCGAGCTCCTCTCGTGCACGGTGCGGACGGCGCGCGCGCCCACCCCCGCCACCTTCGCGCTCGCCCTCTTCGAGAGCGTGCTCTTAGGCCTCGACGCCTCCCCCTTCCTCTCCCCCGAGCTCGAAGCGGACGCGCTCAGAGAGTATCTGGGAGAATTCCGCTCCGTCGTGATGACGGAAGAGGAGGACCGCGTGGGGCTCGTCTATGCGCGCCGCGAGCGCGTCTTCGACGTGAGGTATTTCACCGTCGAAACGGACGGCGGGCGGGTGTGCAACATCGTGCCCGTGCCGTAAAACAAAAACCCCGCGGCGGTGCCGCGGGGCGCTGTTGTATTTTAGTACTTGGTGACTTCCACCGACTTGACGATGATGGGCTCGACGGGAACATCGTAGGTCGAGGAGATGTTCTCGCCCGAGAAGGTCGTGGAACCCGTCACGGCGTCGTAAGGGTCGTGCTCGTTGATGTAGTAACGGCCGCTGTCGACAAAGGCATCGGCGCTCCCGAGCGTATCGATGTAGTCCCGGATGGCGTCGAGCAGATCCTGCATCTTGCTGAAATCGGTCGTTCTGCCGAAGACGGTGTAATACTTGTCGAGTTCGGTACGCGTGCCTGCGCCCGTGAAGGTATAGAACATGGACGTCGCGCAGTTGTACTTGTAGTAGTCGCCTTCCTGATAGTCGCCGCCGTCCGAACGGATGGAGCCGACGCGCACCGAGCTGTTGCCCTTGCCGGTGTAGAACATGGCGAGCGCGCCCTGCGTGTGCGAGAGCGTCTTCGTGTTGCCCTCGACGCCGTTGGCTTCAAATTCGCCGCGCACCGTGTAGAGCGGATCGCCGCGCTTGCCGTTCTCGCCCAGCGTGTAGACGGTCTGCGTGAGGTTGAGGTTCTTGACCTCGCTGTAATAGTCCTTTTCGACGATGGACTCCGTCTCCTCGTCCCAGACATACGCGCCGCCGTAGAGGAAGGCGTCGTCGACATAGTGATGGATGCAGGTGCCGTCGTAGTAGCCTGCGTCCGCAAGCTCGATGAAGTGCTGCACCGTCTGAGGCGCTCCCTTGCGCGAAAGGGTGTATTCGACCTCGTAATCTTCGCCGAGGAAGTTATAAGTGATGACGATCTCGGGCTCTGCGCTGTCGCAGGCGGTAAACATGGCGACCGCGGCCGCGGAAAGCACTGCGGCGGAAGCGATCGAAAGGATGCGGTGAAGTTTTTTCACGAAAATGACCTCCGGTACACGGCGCAAGACGCCCCGTGCGGTAATTACCAATATTTTACCCGTATTTGGCGCGTTCGTCAAGTGCTTTTGCGAAGGAAAGCGTGAAAATTGCGTGTGCGCCGCCGTTAGGGGCTCTGCGGGGAGAAGGGCTCCCGCAGGGAAACGCATTGCAGACGGCCGCGAAAGCGCGCGGACCTTTCAACTTTTTTTCAGAAAGGTCTTGACAAATGCGAAATTAGTGGTACAATGAGTATAAGAAAAAAAACATATGGAGGGAAATTATGAACAAAACTTTAAGCTTTAACAAGAAATCACGCATCTCTGCACTATTGATCGCTCTGCTATCGCTGTTCTCCATACCCCTCACAGCAACGTCGCTTCGAGCCTTTGCAGAAAATCAATCTATCGATTTTATTGATGACCAAGATGGATATTATGTATCCAGCTCAGAACAACTATCCGATTTCTCAGGAAATCAATTTACTTTGTATAACCTATATCCACAGGGCTATGCGATTTACGACAATGATCAGCGGTTTATCGAAGGCTCATATCGTTCCTACTCACCCTATATCGGTTTTTCGGAAGATAAATATTATCTTGGACCTTCGAATTACTATGTAGCATTAAGCAATGGGCTTTGGAATATAGCCGAAGACCGCTTTATGGAAGAAGATGAAGTAACTGGAACATCATATCTCCTTCCCAGTGTTACAGATGAAGAAAGTCATGCCGTCTTAACAACGGCTACAACACGCAGTTCCGCTTCGATCACAGTAGGAACCCATCAAGACGAATATGGATTCACATGCTTAGATACGGACTACTTCTTTCGAAACATGATCAGCGTTCCTTACAATACTCATGGCGGAACCTGTGCTTTAGTTTCCATCTCTATTCTCTTGACTTATTTCGACACGTTTTATCATAAAAGTTTTGTCTCTGACGAAAACCTTCTTGCGGTCAATCTAGGCGATATTGCTCTTGATGAAATTACAGAAACCATAAAAACTCATAAACCATCCGTCCAGCCTTTGCAATCTTTGCATGAACTTTTATTTACAGATTACAAACACACGATCTTGGGTATAGGCTCAGAAGACGACGGCTATCCTATGGCAAACGCAGAAATCAGAAAAACCATCGATGATTATATTGACGGAGAACCCAATCCAGGTCTTGATAAGGGATATAACTACGATTCAGAAGACTCTGCTATTATCAACACACATTCAAGAACAAGGGGATTGATCGACGAGGGCTATCCCGTTATCATTTCCATGACTAAATATAATACAAGTTCGCTAGTCAATACAAACGCATATGATGACGCCCTTTCGCCCAACAGCACAAAAAATACCTCGAAAGAAAAATATCATTCTGTCGTAGTTTATGGCTATGACAATAATGATAGATTTTTGGTACATTATGGCTTTAACAATGATAGTGAAATCATTATTTCGGGCGCCACGATTTATAGTTACTATGCATTAAAGTTCACGGGCACTCACATCTGCTCTTATAATTTTTACACCAGTTCAAGTAAACTGGAGGGTCAAACACCTACTGTAGATTATTATATGTGTGCAGGGTGCGGTAAAATATACGATGAAAACAAATATCCAATCAATTAAATCGAAGGAGGCGAAATATGAAGCCAAAAATTACATGTAGTGTAATACTCAGCCTTATTTTTTCTTCAATATACCTGCTTGCGGGCTGTTCGCACGAGAGGATCGTCGACGGCATCGTCTATTCTCCCGACACAAACCGCGACGGAAGGGAAGAATACGCTATCTGGCGCGTGGAGGAAGGCGTGCGCGTGGTGCGGCCGCTCGACGAGCTGGACGGGAGGCCCGTCACGACCATCTGGCTGGCGGGGAACGAGGAGATCGAGGAGATCTACTTCCCCAAACACGTCACCTTCGTGCGGGATATGACCATCGACCACTGCACGAACCTCAGAAAAGTCGACCTCAACGACGGTCTCCTCTCCATCCAGTCGCTCGCCTTTACGGGGCTGCCCAATCTGCACGAGCTCAGCATCCCCTCCTCCGTCCGTCAGATCATGCAGAACGCCTTCTACAACGACCCCGAAGGGGCGGACGGGCATGCCGCATGCACCCTCGCCATCAACTATGAGGGCACCCTCGAAGAGATGATGGGCATCGAGTTCGCTCTCGGCGGTCATTTCGGCGTCGGGACTTCCTTCACCCTGCAGGGAGAGCCGCTCACAGATGCCGAGCTGCCCGAAAGCGTCAAGGCGATCCCCGCCTATGCGTTCAGCAGCATGCGCGACCTTCAGACGGTGACGATCGGGGAAAGCCTCACCGCGATCGGCACGCAGGCGTTCTATCACTGCACGGCGCTCACAGAGATCACCTACGGCGGGAGCAAGGAGGAGTGGCTCGCGCTCGAAAAGGGCGACGATTGGAACACCTATTATGACAGCGAAAGCGACGATACCGCCGTTCTTCCCCTCACCGTGTACTGTTCGGACGGCGCGATCGCCTACGGCGAACATGCCGAAGACGAAGCAGCCGTGTGATGTTTGAGAGGGAATTTGGCGGCTTACGGGGAAAAGCCTACCCCCTCACTTGCCTCCCCTGTGCAAGGGGGTGAGCCGCGCATGATACGCATCGCCACGGTGTGGCGTGCGTGCGCGGCGAACTGAGGTTTTTGCCATTGTGGGCAAAAACCGTGACTGAGGCGGCGTTT
>URMI01000088.1 GCA_900548845.1 uncultured Clostridia bacterium
AGCCCTCCCACTCCATGAAGCCGACGAGGATGTTCTTGCCGAGGGCAAGCTCGCCGTTGTTGGTGGAGGGACCGTCCGCGATGATCTCGTCCTTCTCGACGCGGTCGCCCGTGTTGATGATGGGACGCTGGTTGAGGCAGGTGCCCTGGTTGGAGCGTTCGAACTTCTTTAAGGGATATTCGGTGATAAAGCCGCTGTCTTCGCGGATCCTGATGAGGTCGGAGGAGACGCCGACGGCGACGCCCGCCTCTTTGGCGCGGACGATGACGCCCGAGTCGCGCGCGATGGCGGCCTCGATGCCCGTCGCGACGATGGAGCTCTCCGTCTTGAGGAGCGGCACTGCCTGGCGCTGCATGTTGGAGCCCATGAGGGCGCGGTTGGTATCGTCGTTTTCGAGGAAGGGGATGAGCGCCGTTGCGACGGAGACGAGCTGCTTCGGGGAAACGTCCATGTAGTCGATGCGCTCGCGGGGGAGCTCGGTGATGAGTTCCTTATAGCGGCAGCCGACGCGCTCGTGCACGAAGTGGCCCTCTTCGTCGAGGGGCTCGTTCGCCTGTGCGACGACATAGCGGTCCTCTTCGTCCGCCGTCAGATAGTCGACGTGGTCGGTGACGACGCCCGTCTCCTTGTCCACCTTGCGGTAAGGGGACATGATGAAGCCGAACTCGTTGACCTTGGAGAAGGTCGCGAGCGAGGAGATAAGACCGATGTTCTGACCTTCGGGGGTCTCGATCGGGCACATACGGCCGTAGTGCGAGTGGTGGACGTCGCGCACTTCGAAGGTAGCGCGGTCGCGGTTGAGGCCGCCCGGGCCGAGCGCGGAGAGCTTGCGCTTGTGCGTGAGCTCCGCGATGGGGTTGGTCTGGTCCATGAACTGCGAAAGCTGGGAAGACCCGAAGAACTCGCGGATGACGGCGGAGATGGGACGCACGTTGATGAGCCCCGAAGGCGTGACCTCCATGGGATCCTGCGTCGCCATGCGCTCCTTGATGAGGCGCTCGAGGCGCGCCATACCGATGCGGAGCTGGTTTTGCAGCAGTTCCCCCACCGAACGCACGCGGCGGTTGCCGAGGTGGTCGATCTCATCGATGGTGCCGATGCCGTACTTGAGGTCGAGGTTGGTCGAAACGGCGGCGACGATGTCGTCCACCGTGATGCACTTGTAGTTGAGGCGTTCGACGAGCGCCTTGACGCCTTTCTTTTCTTCGGGCGTGACGCCGAGCACGCGCTCGCCCTGATCGAGATCGACGGGCGCGTTGGGGTCGGCAGGCTTGTCGCCGCGCTCCAAAATTTCGTGGAAGAGCTTGCAGGCAGCCACGAACTTGATGCGGTTGTCGCGGCGCTTGATCCTGTTCTTCTTCTCTTCCTGCTTCTCGTCCGCCTCGGGCGCGGTCTCGCGCGCATAGTAGACGGCGTTGATCTCGTCGGTGTACTTTTCGGCGACTTCCTCGACGGAGAGCGTCCTGCACTCTTCGGCGAGCTTCTTCGAGAAGACGAAGTTGGGATAGTAGACCGTCTTCAAAAGCCCGAACGCCTTGGGATCCATATCGGAGAGCGCGGCAAAGTCCACCGTGTTGTTGGCGATGATCTTGTGGCGGATCTCCCCGTCTTCGGGATCGTTGACGAGCACGAACACTTCGTTGATGCCCGCGTTCTGGATGAGGCGCGCCTTCTCTTCCGAGATGACTTCGCCCTTGACCGCCATGATCTCGCCCGTCTGCGGATCGATGATGTCGTCTGCGGCGCGGCAGCCGGGGAGGCGGTATGCAAGGTTGAGCTTTTTGTTGAACTTATAGCGCCCCACCTTGACGACGTCGTAGCGGCGGGGATCGAAAAAGAGGTTGAAAAGATGCTGGCGCACCGATTCTTCCGTGGGGACTTCGCCGGGACGCAGACGGCGGTAAAGTTCGATGAGGCCGTCCGATTCCGAACGCGTCGTATCCTTCTCGATGGTCGCCGCGATCATCTTGTCGTTCGGGAAGAGCTCTTCGAGCGCGCGGTTGGAGCCGAAGCCGAGGGCGCGCAGAAGGACGGTCGCAGCCAGCTTGCGCTTTCTGTCGACGCTCACCCACAGAACGCCCTGGGCGTCCTGCTTGAATTCCAGCCATGCCCCGCGGTTGGGGATGACCGTGGTTTCGTACATCTTTTTGCCCGTCTTGTCCGTTTCGGCGACGTTGTTGACGCCGGGGGAGCGGACGAGCTGGGAGACGATGACGCGCTCCGCACCGTTGATGATGAAGGAACCGTTCTCGGTCATGAGGGGAAGATCGCCCATGAAGACGTCCTGATCGATGACCTCGTCCTTCACCTTGTTGACAAGGCGCACCTTAACGCGCAGGGGAAGCGCGAAGGTAGCGTCGCGGTTGCGGCACTCTTTCTCGTCGTACTTGGGTTTTTTCCCGAACTCGTGGCTCAGGAAATAGAGCTCGAAGTGATCGCTGAAGTCGGTAATGGGAGAAAAGTCCTCTAAGATCTCGGAGATGCCTTCGCCGATGAAAGAGCGGTAGCTTTCCTTCTGGATCTCGACAAGGTCGGGGATATCGATGACCTCGTTGATCTTGCCGAACTTCCGTCTTTCCGTTTTACCGTACTTTTGAATGGGTAAGTTCATCCGTCAAAATACTCCTTCTTGTTTCGTTGTTTATCCACCCACGATCTACCGAGTATATCTTTTCATCGATAAAAATCGAAATGTCTGAAATTGTGCCGCAAAAAGCTCCCCTTCCCCCTTTACAAGCGCCGCAAAATGCGGTATAATACTGGGAGCAGGCGGGAAAAAACTTCCCGCAAAGCCCGTTCGATCGTGCCGTTTTTGCACCCTTTTCAAGGCGCAGCGCACAGTCGCCGAGCATAATGATACAGTATGTCATTATAACCCGCCCGCAAAATTTTGTCAACGGGTTTTGCAAGAGAAATCAGAAAAAATTTTCGCATTCGGGAGAATTCTATGCGCATCGACAAATTCTTAAAGGTATCGCGCATCTTGAAGCGCCGCACCGTCGCGCAGGAGGCGGCGGACGCGGGGAAGATCAGCGTCAACGGCAAGCAGGTCAAGCCTTCCTACCGCTTGAAACCGGGCGACGAAGTGGAACTTTCCTATGCGGCGGGGGCGATGCGCTTCCGCGTGCTCGAACTCAAAGAGACGGTGAAAAAGGACGAGGCGAGCTCTCTTTATGAGGTGCTGCCGTGATCTCCGTCATCCTCTGCGCGGCGGGGTCGGGCTCGCGCGCGGGCTTTTCCGAGAATAAAGTATTGCGCGAGCTCAACGGGCTGCCCGTGCTTTCATACAGCCTTTCGGCGTTCGGGGAGGCGGACGAGATCCTCATCCCCTGCCGAAAAGAGGACGAGGCGCGCATCGGGGCGCTCCTCTCCCCCTTCCCCCGGGCCCGCACCGTGCGCGGAGGAGAGACGCGCGAGGAGAGCGTTTGGAATGCCCTCCAAGAAGTCAAAGGCGATATCGTGCTCATCCACGACGCCGCCCGTCCCTTCGTGACGCGGGAGACCGTCCGCGCCTGCATCCAAAGCGTACAAAAATACGGCAGCGGCGTCTGCTCCCTGCCCGCAACGGACACCACCGTGCTCGCAAGGGACGGCGCCGTTGCCGCCGTGCCGCCGCGCGGGATGGTTTTTACCGTGCAGACCCCGCAGGGCTTTTTGAGCGGCGAACTCAAGCACGCTTTTGCGCTCGCGGAGCGCGAAGGGAAGCTTTCTTCCTTCACGGACGAGAGCAGCCTCTACGCCGCCTACATCGCCCCGCCCCACCTCTTTGAGGGCGACCGCCGCAACAAAAAACTCACCTATCCCGAGGACTTTGCCCCCTGCGAGCGCGCGGGCTTCGGCATCGACACGCACGCCTTCGGGAAGGCGCAGGACTACATCGTGCTGGCAGGCGTCAGGATCCCTTCCGGGAGCGGGCTTGTCGCGCACAGCGACGGCGACGTCCTCGTCCACGCCGTGATGGACGCCCTGCTTTCGGCGGCGGGCCTTTTGGACATCGGGCATTACTTTCCCGATACCGACGCGCGCTTTGCGGGCGCGGACAGCATGAAACTGCTTGATTCGGTCATGGCGCTCGTGAAGAAAGAAGGCCTTGCGCCCATGAATGTGAGCGTTTCGGTGCTTGCAGAACGCCCCCGCCTTGCGCCCCACATTGACGCGATGAAAGAAGCCTTAGCTGCGGCGCTCGGCATCTCCCCTTCCGCCGTCGGCATCGCCGCCGGCACCAACGAAAAATTAGGTTACGTCGGCGAAGGCAAGGGCATCACTGTGTATGCGATGATTTTACTAAAGAAAATTTGATGCCCTTTGCCGAGCCACGTCGCGGCTATGCAAATATAGCAAGCCGCTTGCTTCGTTTGGCAATTTATCCAACGCCCGACAGCCCCATTCATCCAAAGATCACGCCATAATAAGGAACTACTATGCCGAAAACGACGACACAATTTGTATGCAGCGAGTGCGGGTACGTCTCGCCCAAGTGGCTGGGGCGCTGCCCCGAGTGCGGGAAGTTCAATACCCTCATCGAGGAAGCCGTCTCCCCCGCGCCCGCGAAGAAGGCGCAAAGCGCCTTCCGCCTCAATTCCACCCGTCCCACCCCCCTTCGCGAGGTGCAGTACGAGCGGTATGAACGCATCTCTTCGGGCATCGGCGAGCTCGACATCGTCCTCGGCGGCGGCATCGTACGAGGCTCCCTCGTGCTCGTCGGCGGCGATCCCGGCGTGGGCAAGTCTACCCTCCTCACGCAGGTCGCGGCGCATCTTGCAAGGGAACACAAAGTCCTCTATCTTTCCGCCGAGGAGAGCTGTTCGCAGGTCAAGCTCCGCTGCGAGCGCCTCGGCGTGGGCGGCGGCGGGATGCTGCTACTCAACGAGACCTGCCTCGACAACGCGGAAGAGGCGATCGGGGAGGCGGAATACGTCATCATCGACTCCATCCAGGCGGTCTATACCGAGGCACTGAGCTCGGCGGCGGGCAGCGTCGGGCAGGTGCGCGAATGCGCCGCAAAGCTCATGCGCATCGCAAAGTCGCGCGGGATCACCTTCTTCCTCGTCGGGCACGTCACCAAAGAAGGCACGCTTGCGGGGCCCAAAGTGCTCGAACACATCATGGATACCGTCCTCTATTTCGAGGGCGAGCGCACCGAGAACTTCAAGATCCTCCGCGCCGTCAAGAACCGCTTCGGCTCCGTGCAGGAAGTGGGCGTCTTCGAGATGAGCGATCACGGCGTTTTGGGCGTGAGCGACTATTCCTCCCTCTTCCTCTCCGAATCGCGCGGCGAGGCGGCGGGCGCCGCCGTCACCCCCAGCGAGACGGGCAACCGCTGCATGATGGTGGAGATCCAAACGCTGATGACCAAAACTTCCTACGGGCTGCCGAGAAGGATGTCGCTCGGCATCGATCTCAACCGCCTCATCGTGCTCATCGCCGTGCTCGAAAAGCGGTGCGGCCTGCCCTTGGGCAGCCAGGATATCTACCTCAACGCGATGGGCGGCATCAAACTGAACGAGCCGAGCGCCGATCTTGCCGTGTGCGCCGCCCTTGCGAGCGCCGAACGCATGAAGCCCGTCGACCGTTTTACCGCCCTCTTCGGCGAAGTGGGGCTCACGGGCGAGGTGAG
>URMI01000089.1 GCA_900548845.1 uncultured Clostridia bacterium
CAAGGGAAACGCCGCCTCGGTCAGGGAATGCCCCGAACAATGGGGCATTCCCAAGCTCGCAAATGGTCAACGCCACACCGTGGCGTTGACAAGAAAGCATTTGCTCGCCCCTTACACAGGGGGGCTATATTGAGGAGACCCCAGCAGAAGGCGACTATTATAAGGTGAAGCTTTGCGTCAGCCAGAGGTTGAAGTGGAGCTTTTCGGAAGAGCTTTCGTAGGCTGCGGGGATGAGGGGCGCGTAGTCGCGCACGACTTCGAGGTATGCGACCTCCGCCGCCGCGGACGCCGTCACGGTGCAGTCCGAATGCAGCGTTAAGAGCAGTTCGCCGCTCTCCCCCACCGTATGCTCCGAAGAGGACGTGCCGTCGTCGAGCGTGACGATCGTGCCCTCCTCTGCCGTGAAAGTGAGATAGACGAGCGCATCCTCTGTACACTTCTTAACAGTGAGCGCGCCGCCTTCCGCCGCGGAGAGCACTTGAAGGGCGATGTCCTTCTCGGCTGCCGCCGTGTAGTGGTCGGTCAGATACTCCATCTTCTCGGGCGCATAGTCCCTGAGGGCGCGCATGGAGTTGAGGTCGTAGATGCGGTACTCGCCGCTGCCGTCCGCCGCCTGCACATAGATGAGGGCGTCGTCGTAAGGGAGCTTGGCGATGTTCTGCTTGCCCTGCAGGTTGACGCTCGCATTGGCGGGGATGAGGCTGACGACGAGGAAGATGAGGAGCGCGACGGCAAGCAGGTGCGTTGCCCCCTCCGCCGCCGCGACGGCTGCCGTTCTGCCGCGGATGGCGCGGATGAGAGACGCGAACGTGAAGTAGCGCATGAGGGGCGTCAGCGCGACGCCGACCGCAAAGACGGCGAGGGCGAACACGAGGCCGTAGACGTACGCCATCGTGAGGCCCAAAGCGCTCGTTGCGAGGAAGATGACGGGCACGATGAGCGGGAAATAGAGCGCCGTTATGAGGAGTTCGCCGTGGAAGGCGGCAAAATCGAACTTCCTGACGAGGGTGACGGCGAGCTCATTGGCAAGCAAAAAGATGCCGCTGAAGAGGAACAGGTACCCTGCATTGGGCAGCGCGAACGCGACGGCGGCGCCGAGCACCCCGTGCGCATAGGCAAAGGCGCGCACAAGATCGCGCAGCCCCACCTTCCAATGGCGGACGGCATGGGAGACCGCAAAGACGATCATGGAAAGCGTCAGGATGCCGACGCCGATGACGATCGGGATGTTGGTGTAGGTGATGGTGCCGATCATGTGGATGTCGATGACGCCGAACATGGAGGCGATGAGCTGGAAGACGAAGTAAGAGACATACGCCGCTGCCGCCGCGAGGACGAGGGCGAGAACGAGCACTCCCACCGCCTTGCCCGTCGCCGCCCAGCCGCGTGTTTCCTTGCGGTACAGGGCGCGGAGCAGGATGTTGAGGACGAGCAAAAGAAGGGCGATGACGGCAAGCGCGACGTTCGCCGCGTGGTTGTAGATGACCGTCGTCACGTTGAGATAGGTGAAGAAGATCGCAGACTCCTCCGCTTCGTAGAGCGTATCGAGATCGAAATTGCCCATGCCGTCGATGAGATTATAGACGATCTCCGCCTGCTGCGAAAGATAGCTCATGCCGACGTTTTCGGGGCTGTCGTTCTGCGTGTGGTAGTTCTCGCCGCCCGTGATATTCGCCATGTTGACGCCCTGATAGACGTCTTTGATGGACGTGAAATCGGTGTAGTTGGGCATCATGTCGTAGACGAGCGTCGCGATGGAGCAGGAGAAGACGCTCTTGTTCAGTTTGGAGAAGAGCTCGATCGTGTGATAGTTATCGGGCGCCGTCTCGAACATGATGACGGTGCCGCTCGTGCCGCGCGATTCGAGGTTGACGCCGAAGCGGATGCGCTCGGTGATGTCGTCAAACCCCGCAAAGGCGGGCTCGCCGTCGAGCCCCATGAACGCCTTGGAGCCGTAGAGACCGAATTCCTCGCCGTTGACGAAGGCGAAGACGAGGTCGTTGTTGAGGGTGTAGCCTTCCGCCATGCGCTCCGTGAAGTAGTCGACGGCTTCGAGCATGGTGGCGACGGAAACGCCGTCGTCCGAAGCGCCCTGCCCCATCGGCACGGAGTCGTAGTGCGCCATGAAGAGGATGGCTTCCCCCGTGGGATGCTCGCCGTTGGCGGGGATGTGCGCGATGACGTTGGAGAGATAGAAGTTCTGATATTCCTCGTCGTGCGCCGTATATTCCTGCACCTGATAGGCGGGAGCTTTGGTGGTGTCTTCGTTCACGAGGCCGCTCTCTTCGAGGGAAGAGATGATGTAGTCGCGCGCCGCCTCGTTGGCCTTAGGGTGGAAGAGCGAACGGGGGCCGTTCTCGGAGAGCTTTTCGATATGCTGCGAGATGGCGGTAGTGTCCATCTCCGTCTTGCGCGTCACTTCCTCGGTATCCGCCACGGAGAGGGCGAACATGAGGACGAGAAGCGCACAAAGTACGATGTTGACTGCCAGGATGGCTTTTTTCATAGTTCCTCCATTGGTAATGTGCGCACAAAGAAAAGTAGGGTCGTGCGCAGGGGCGGCACGCAGGAAATACGGGGCGTCCACAAGCGTCGATTTTACCATATGCGCGGGGGAATGTCAATTGATTTCACAATGGTGAGAGGAGGAGAGGCGGGAGGCGGGCATTTACAACCCTCCCGCCTCGCTTCGCTCGCATATGCGCCTTGCGGCGACGCGGGAGGAAAGGAGATATCGATTGCTTTGCAGCGACGAGGAGGCAAGGGAGGGCGGGAAGCCCGGCAATTTACTCCCTCCGTCACGGCGTCGGCTTAACAACCCCTTCGTCTTGCCTTTGGCAAGCCACCGTCTCGCGCGGTGGAGAGAACCGCCTTTATCGCATCTCTCGCTTTTTATAATAAGGCGACTCCCTCAGTCACGGTGTCGGCTTTCAGCCGAGCGCCGTGACAGCTCCCTCAAGAAGGCGCCTATAATATGGAATTTCACAGATCAAAAAAGCGCCTGCTCGCCCCGAAGAGGAGGCTAAAATGAGGAAAGGAGACGGCGGGAGCCGTCTCCTTGAAGTTTTACTTGGTGCGGATGCGGAGCACGGTGACGCTCCTCGCCGCCGCCGTATAGCCGAACGTGGCGTTGACGCCGAGCGTATAGCTCTCGGGCGAAACGCTCTCGCCGCTCAACGTATTGACGGCGTTCACGTCGTCGCATTGCAGCACGGTGACATCGGCAATGCCCGCCGTCGCCGCGCCCTTGACAGCGATGTTGATATCGGCGTCCTGATCCCCCGCGTTGACGAGCTTGACGATGATATCCCCCGTCTCTTCGTCGCGGCTGACCACCCGGAAGAGGGCGGGAGCCTCCGTCCCGCTTCCGTACACGGTCTTGTTCACGAAGGAAGCGTACTTCTCGGACACCGCAAGCAGCGCATCCCCCGTATTGTGCATGAAGAGCTGCTGCACATAGTAGTTGGGCGTCAGTACGAGCTCCGTATTGGTATAGAACATCATGTCCGCCGTCCACTGGTTATAGCCGCCTTCCGTACAGCCGAACATGGGCGCGTATGCCGCAAGGCACACGACGTCGCCGTTGCGTTCGAGACCCGTCATGTAGGCGGCCTCCGCAAGCGCCGTCATCCAGCTGTTGTCGGTCTGCGCGTTGGGATAGCCCGAAAGGTCGTTTTGCTTATTGGCGGAATATTCGCCCACGAATACCTTGTAGAAGTCTGCCCCTTCGCGCGCGTAGCTGTCGTAAAGGTCGGTATTGGCGAGGAAGTCGACGTAATTCATGTAGTAGTGATGGTCGTGCACGCCGTATTCGGAGAGGTTTTCGATCTTGCCCGTCATGCGGTACTGAATGGCATCGGACTTGGCAAGGCCGACGGCGCCCGTCTTGGCATTTTCGCAGTCGACGAAGTTGGCGCCGTTCCCGACGATGAGCTCGACGCTGCCGTAGAGTCCGGGGTTCTGCTCCTCAGCCTCCCGGAAGGCTTTCAGGAACTCGCGGTAGAAGGAATAGTACTTGTCCCACTGCTCGTTGCCGATGCCGACGTAGTTCATTTCGAAGGGTTCGGGATGCCCCATGTTGACGCGCGCCTGCGCCCACTTGGCTTCGTTTTCATCGGAAGAAGCGGGGTCGCCCTTGGCGAACGCGACAAGATCGAGGGCTTCGTCGATGAAATCCTGAATGCCGTTGCCGTAGCGGCCGGGGAGCGTGATGCCGCCGCCGTCCTGGATCATGCAGGAAAGCCCCGCGTTGAGGACGGGGATGGCGCTCGCGCCGACGCTCTCGCACAGCAGGAAATATTCATAGAAGCCGACGCCGTAACTCATTTCGTAGTCGATGGAAGAGCTCTGCTGCCAGATATCGGTGTTGGGCTTGCGGGTGGCGGGTTCGCCGTACGTCGTCACCTCGCGCGAGGCGCCCGTCTCGTCCACCTCGGTATAGGTGAAGGGAGCAAGTTCGTCCTGAGAGTTGACGCCGACGGAGTTCTTCCAATCGTAGACGGCGTCGCCGCTGCGCTTGCCTTCAACGACGCAGCCGCCCGGGAAGCGGATGAAGGCGGGAGAAAGAGCTTCGATGGCTTCATAGAGATAATTCTTGATGCCCGCCGTGCTCTCGGATGTGACCAGAGAGACGCTGTCGAGTGCGAGCGAGCCCGTCTCCCCGAAGGCAAGTTCGAGCGAGACGTTCTGAGCCACGCTTGCCGCAGCAGTCAAAGAGCCCGTGTATTTGGTCCATTCGCCGCTTTGCTGCACGTCGAAGGAGACGCTGCCGAGCTCGTTCCCGTCGGTGAGAGAGACGGTGAGCGGGCCCGAATAGTCTTCTGCCCTGATGAACGCGGAGAAGGTGTATTCCGTGCCCTCCTGCACCGCCATCGGCACCATGAGATAGCCCTCGTTGGAGAGCGTCGCGTTGAGCGAAGTGATCTCGAGCCTGGCATAGGAAGCGTTGTTTTCGTGCAGGCTCCCCTCCCCTTCCGCGGCGGTGAGGGAAAGGCCGTCCGTCTTCCAGCGGCCGGCAGGGTCGCGGTAAGAAAAGGACCCGTTGGCGATGAGATCGTCGTCGAGCGCGTAGCCCGCGTAGTTGATATCTTCGAGGAAGATGCCGAAGAGTTCGTCGGAGATCGTGTGCTCCGTCTTGTTGGCCCGCACCGTGAGCGTGACGTCGGGATCGGAGAATTTTCCGCCCTGACGGTCGGCATTGGGATCGGCGCCGTCCGAACAGGCGGCAAAGGGAAGGAGGCTGCATACTGCGAAGACGCCTCCGAACAACATGGCAATGGGTTTTTTCATCAAGTTCCCTCCTATCATATAATGAATGTATTATAACAGGACGGGAGAGAGATTTCAAGGGGGAACGGCGAAAAAGCTTTCCGCAAAATGAAAAAAAGAGCGGACGCCATGAAAAAAGAGCGGACGCCGCCCAAAAACAGTTGACTTTCCGCGCGAAAAGCCGTAAAATGAAATAGCTTTTGCGGGGGCATAGCTCAGTTGGTTAGAGCGCACGCTTCACATGCGTGAGGTCACAGGTTCGAGTCCTGTTGTCCCCACCAAAATAAACATCCACCGGCATAGCCGGTGGTTTTTCATTTTCGGG
>URMI01000090.1 GCA_900548845.1 uncultured Clostridia bacterium
CCACGAATTCACCTTCGAACCCCTCCTCATGGGCTGCTGCGCCATCGAAGCGTGCGGCGAACCGCTGCCCGCGCACACGGTGGAGCGCTGCCTCGCTTCGGACAGCGTGCTCTTAGGCGCCGTGGGCGGCATGGTGGGCGACCCCCGCTGGGATAACCTGCCGGGCGATAAGCGCCCCGAAGCGGGGCTCCTCGGCATCCGCAAGGCGATGGGGCTGTATTCCAACATCCGCCCCGCGCGGCTGTGGGCGCCCCTTGCAGACGCCTCCCCCTTAAAGCGCGAACTCGTACAAAACGGCATCGAGATCGTCGTCGTCCGCGAGCTCACGGGCGGCATCTACTTCGGCAAGCGCGGAAGATACGACGACGAAAAAATGGGCGAGACCGCCTGGGACACCGAGACGTACTCCGTCCGCGAGATCGAGCGCATCGCCCGCATCGCCTGCGAGCTTGCGAGAAAGCGCAAAAAGCACGTCATCTCCGTCGATAAGGCGAACGTGCTCGAAAGCTCGCGCCTGTGGCGGCGCACCGTGCACGCCTTTGCCGAACAAAATTACCCCGACGTCAAAGTCGAAGATATGCTCGTCGACAACGCGGCGATGCAGATCGTCAAAAACCCCGCGCAGTTCGACGTGCTCTTAACTTCCAACATGTTCGGCGACATCCTCGCCGACGAGGCAGCGCAGGTGACGGGCAGCATCGGCATGCTCGCCTCCTCCTCTCTGGGCGACGGCACGCGCGGGCTGTACGAGCCCATCCACGGCTCGGCGCCCGACATCGCGGGCAAGGATATCGCCAACCCCATCGCGACCATCCTCTCCGCCGCCATGATGCTGCGCGACTCCTTCTCGCTCACCGAAGAGTGCGCGGCGGTCGAGAACGCCGTCCTTGAAGTGCTCAACGAAGGCTGGCGCACGCCCGACATCATGAGCGAAGGCAGAAGACAAGTGGGCTGCCGCGAAATGACCCGCCTCATCGCAGAACGCATATGATCCGAGAAAACGTGACCGCCCTCCTCAAAGAGCTGGAGGGCGGCAATTGCTGTCATGAAAAGGTGACGCTCGTCGCCGCCACCAAGACGCGCACCCCCGCCGAGATCAACGAGGCGATCGCAGCGGGCATCACCGACATCGGCGAAAACAAGGTGCAGGAATTCACCGCCAAATTCGACGAAGTTCACGGCGCGCGCCGCCACTTCATCGGGCACTTGCAGCTCAACAAGGTCAAGTACCTCATCGGCCGCACCGATCTTGTCGAATCCGTCGACCGCGACGAGCTCGCCTCGGAACTTGCGAAGCGCTCCGTGCGCGCGGGCATTGTCACCGACATCCTCCTCGAAGTCAACATCGGCTGCGAGGAATCGAAGAGCGGCTATCCCCTCGAAGAGGCGTTTTCCGCCTATGAGCGGCTCTCCCGCACGGAAGGGCTGCGCGTCAAGGGGTTCATGGCGATGCTCCCCCTTGCGGGCGACGAAGGGTATCTCGGCGGCCTTGTCGATAAGATGCGCGCCCTCTACGATCGCGCGCGGGCGCACGATACGAACATCGAACACCTTTCGATGGGCATGAGCGGGGACTGGCGGCTGTGCCTTGCCCACGGCTCCAATATGATCCGCCTCGGCACCGCCATCTTCGGCTCCCGCATCTCGCCGATGGGGCAGTAGGAATTTACTCTGCTTTCATGGAAAACTCCCGCAAAGATGTTCTCGCAGGCAAGGGGCTCTGAGAGCACCTCGCCGGTGAGGCAGTAGGAATTTACTCTGCGTACAGGAAAACTCCTGCAAAGATGTTCTCGCCGACAAAGGGGCTCTAAAAAAGCACCTCGTCCATAAAATTACGACCTTAAAAGGAGAATTTATGCCATCCGCCATCACCCATCAGCTCGTCGCCGAAGAGGCCGAAAAACTCCTCCCCGAAGGGCTGCAGCACATCATCGAGCGCGCCCCCGACGAATATTTCCTCGGCTGCCAGGGGCCCGATATGTTCTTTTTCTACCGCATCGGCAGCCGCAGCGAGTATAACCTCGGCAAATTTCTGCACCGCAACCGCCCGTACGACGTGTTCCGCCTCTTCTGCCGCATCCTCTCGGGCGAACAGAACGCCCGCTTCCCCGTCTATTCGGACGAGGACCGCACGCGCGCCTTTGCCTATATCCTCGGCTATATCGCCCACTACGCGACGGACAGCACCTTCCATCCCTTCGTTTACCATTATATGGACAAGGAAAAGAGCGAAAAGCGGGTGCACCAGCTCATCGAAAACGATTGGGACGTCCACTTCCTGCGCAAGTTCCGCGGGCGGGAGGCGGAAAAGTTCCGCTGCGCCTTCTCAGCCAAAAAGGTGGCGGCAGGCGGCGCCGTCGCCCGCCTCTACGCCTGCCTTGCCGAAGAGCTCGGCCGCGAAGAAGTGAAAAGGCGCAAATTCAACGCGGGGCTCCGCAATTTCTGGCGCTATCTCACTTTCTTCCACGGGAAGTGCTATTCCTCGCAGCGCGCATGGGAAAAGCTCGAGCATGCCTTTCATGCCAAGCCCTTCCTCTCCTGCCTCTATCCGCGCAAGCACCCCGACCCCGAATACCTCGTCTCAGACGGTTTTTCGCGCCTTTCGGAGGGCAAGGGCGGGAATGCCGACGAGCTCTTCATCCGCGCCCGCGACGAGAGCGCCCGCCTTTCTGTGCTCTTCTGCGAATGCGTCCGCAGCGGCGCGCCCCTTCCGCGCGAAGACTTCTCCTTGAGCTTCCTCACCGCACAGCCCGTGGAGTAAACTGCCCGCAGATATTATACAACAAAAAAATCATAACATCCCCGTGAAGAATAAAACTTGTTTTTGCGTCTTTCGCAAAAAGGAGTGTCAGAAAAATGGAATTTTACGAGGTCATCAATCAGAGAAAAACGACAAGAGAATTTTTAAAACAGGAAGTTGACTTTGAAAGGGCAGAAAATGTATGGCTATGCCATGCCCAAACAGTTTACCATGCTCAAAGACGCGCCGTATGTGATCATTCCCCTATTCAGATCAAAACAGCTGAACGGCGAATCTGTTTGCAAACTCGATCCGTTCGCCACCATCTGGTGCGTGATAGAAAATATCTTTTTTGGCGGCGGCAGCCGAGGGGCTTTCCTGCTCCATGCGGATACCGCTCGATAAGGAACACGACGCGGTAAAGGCAAAGCTCAAAGTGCCGCCCACCTATATGATCCCCGCATTCATCGGCATCGGCTATGCCGATCCGGACGAGCCGCAGTTGGAACAATATCATCCCGATCTCGACAAACAGATCCGTTTCGGGAGATGGAAATGATCATAAAAGAAAAAATGGATTTTTTAGAACCGGTAAACCGCCGCAAAAACGGCCATCTTTCTGCTTTTTTCGTATCCAAAGAAGAAGCGGCGGGATACTGCCGCAGGTCAGCTGCACTGCTTGCCTCGGGGATGGCTCTCCCCGAGGCATTGCTTTGCGCCGCGGAGGGCACGCGCCGCCTCACACGGGCTGCCGCAAGGCTGAAAGAAGCCGTGCTTGCGGGCATCCCCCTTTCCGAAGCCTTCGCCCGCGAAAAGTTCCCCCGCACCGCCGTGCAGTTCTGCCTGCTTGCGGAAGAGAGCGGGAATTATCCGCGCGGGCTCACGCTCGCCGGCGAAGCATTGGAGCAGGAGACGCGCGAACGCGCTTCCCGCGGCAGCACGCTCTATCCCGCCCTGATGTGCGCGGGGCTCCTTCTCTTCTTTCTGCTCTTTGCGGCGCTCGTCTTCCCCGCCCTTGAAGAGGCGTTCTCCACGCTTAGCATCCCCCTCCCGCCGCTGACGCAAGCGGTCGCCTCTTTCGGCACATGGCTGCTTATGAGCGCCGTCTGGCTGCTCCCCGTCCTAGGGGCCGCCGCCCTGCTGCTCTTTTTCGTGAGCCGCCTCCCCACCGTGCGGCTGCGACTGGACGCGCTCAAATTGCGCTCCCGCGCCGAACGCTGCAAAATCGCCGTCCGCTTCTGCCGCATGCTCCCTCTTCTTCAAGAGGGAGGGGCGACCCTCCCCGAAGCGCTCACATGTTCCGCCGCGCTCCTTCCGAACGCCCGCGCGGCGCGCGGCATCCAACGGGCGGCGGCGCGCCTCTTGTCGGGCGAGCCCCTCTCCCGCGCCCTCGCACAGGAGAAACTCTTCCCCGCCTTCCTCATCGCGGCAATCGCGGCGGGCGAGCGGTCCAACAGCATCGCAGCCCTCCTTCAAAGCGTCCTTCCCGCCTTGGAACGCGAGCGGGAGGCAGCCATCCGCCGCTCTTCCGCGGTGCTCAGAACGCTGCTCCTCTGCCTTGCCGCCGCCGAACTCGTCCTCCTCTTTGCCGCGCTCTACGCGCCCATCCTGACACTCTTTGCCTCCGTACTCTAAGGCATGCCCCCGCGCCCCCTCCACGCAAAAAAAGACCTCCGCCGCACTTCGGCGAAGGCCTTTTGTTTTGTTGTTTATGCCGCGCCCACCGTCTCGTACAAGATGAGGAACACGACGGAAACGGCGATGAGCGCCAATCCCACGATGAGGACGAAAGAAACGCTGCGCTTGCGGTCCTTACGCGCCTCGCGGTAGTCGTAGAACGTCTTATATTTGCGCTCCACCTTGGAGGACTTGAAGGTATACCACAGCAGCGAAACGGCATAGCCGAGCATATCGAACACGCCCCCGTTGCTGGCGACGACGATGAGCCCGCCGCAGGTGAGGAAGACGCCCGAAACAAAGAAGGCATCGCACCAGATCTGCATGGCGATCTCGACGTCCTGCTCCTCAAAGCCGTTCTTCATGAGGACGACAAGGAGCACGATCAGGAGCCCCACGCCCGCCGTGATGAGATAACGGTAGACCGTCTTCATATCAAAGGCCGAGCTCTTCCTTATACTTTTCGAACTCCGCGCCGTTGCAGTAGATGAAGTGCCCCGGCGTGATCTCTCGCATCGTAGGGCCTTCGACGGAATAATCGTGCTCGGCGAGCGGGTTGTAGGTGATACGGCGGCGCTGCTTTTCGTACTGCGGATCGGGCAGCGGGATGGCGGAAAGGAGCGAACGCGTGTAGGGGTGCAGCGGGTGCGCGAACAGCTCGTCGGAGGGCGCAAGCTCGACCATCTTGCCGAAGTACATGACGCCGATACGGTCGGAGAAGTACTTGACGACGGAGAGATCGTGCGCGATGAAGAGCACGGTGATGCCCAGCTCGCTCCTCAGATCGTTCAGCAGGTTGATGACCTGCGCCTGGATGGAGACATCGAGCGCAGAGACGGGCTCGTCGGCGATGATGAGCTCAGGCTCCATGATGACGGAGCGCGCGATACCGATACGCTGGCGCTGACCGCCCGAGAACTCGTGCGGGTATCTGCCTGCGTGCTCGCGGACGAGGCCGACCTTTTCGAGGATGTTATACACCTTCTCATCGATGTAGTCCTTATCCTTGATGCCGTGGATGATGAGGCCTTCCGCAATGATGTCGCGCACGGTCATGCGGGGATTGAGCGAAGCGATGGGATCCTGGAAGATCATCTGGATACGGTTGACGATGCGCTCGTGGCTCGCGACGCGAAGACGCGTCTTATAATCCTTTTCGACCTTCTTGCGCTC
>URMI01000091.1 GCA_900548845.1 uncultured Clostridia bacterium
TCAACTACACCTTCTAAGGGTAAGACAAATTATTTGATCGAAACCGTAACAGCGGGGAACATTGATTTGTCCCCCACTGTTTCAGCTAATTCCAAAACAAGGAGACAGCGCAAAAATGTATATGTTCAAATACATTTTGAAGAGACTGGGACTCATGCTGATGACCTTCTGCATCATCATGCTCATCTGCTTTGTCCTTATCAAGCTGCTGCCCATCCCCATCAATGCGAGTCTTGGTTCGGATCGTGAACTCATTGAAGCGAATCTTCGTGCCCGCGGCTATTACGATCCCATCATGGTCCAGCTGTGGAACTATGTAAAACGCATCGTTACGGAAGGGGATTTCGGCATCGGCGTCAATATGCCGGGCTACATCAATCAGCCTGTTTGGGATGCATTTGTTACCCGCCTGCCCCCCACGGTGCTCATCAACGTCTATTCGACGATCATCGGCGTGCCCATCGGCCTGGGCCTCGGTATCTTTGCGGCGCTCAAGAAGAACAAGTGGCAGGACCACGTTATCTCGACGGGCGTCATGATCCTCATCGCAGTGCCTTCCATCGTGTATGCGTTCCTCATCCAGTATATCTTCTGCTTCAAGCTGCAGTGGTTCCCGCTGATGATGGCGACGGGTACGGACTATTTTACCGGCGAAATGTTTTTGAGCATGCTGCCCGCCGTTCTTTCGATGTGCCTGGGCTCGATCGCAGGGTATGCCCGCTATACCCGCGCAGAGCTCACCGAGGTGCTGACGAGCGAGTTCATGCTTCTCGCCCGCACGAAGGGCTTGACGCGCGGTCAGGCGACACTGCGCCACGCGCTCCGCAACGCGATGGTGCCCATCTTCCCGATGATCTTGAGTGAGTTCGTCGCCGTTCTGAGCGGTTCGATGATCATCGAGAATATTTTCTCCATCCCGGGCGTCGGCATGATGTTCCTCACTTCCATAAAGGTAGTCGACTACGACTTCTTCCTGCTGCTTTCGGGCTTCTATACGCTCGTCGGGCTTTTGGCGGGTATCGTCGTCGACATCAGCTACGGGTTCATCGACCCGAGAATACGAATGGGGGCAAGATAACATGGAAAACACGAATTATACCCATATCCCGAAGGAACAATTCGAGTTTGCCGAGGCGCGCGACTTTTCGCATGACAAGAAGCTCGTTACAAAGCCCGTCGGCTACTTTCACGATGCTTTCCGCCGCTTCTGCAAGAATAAGGGTTCCATTGTCGGAGCGATCATCATCATCGCGCTCATCCTGTTCGCCATCATCGTGCCCTTCTGCACGCAGTACACGGTCAATTATAACGATACCTACTATCGCTATACGCTGCCGAAAAATGAGCTCTTTGCGAATACGACGTTCTGGGACGGCTGCGAAGAAAAGACGCTCAACAAGCAGACCTTCGATTATTACTATCTGATGGGCGAAGAGACGGGGCATCCGTCCGTCAAAAATAACGAGTACACGCAGAACGGGAGCCTGTATACGTTCCGCCTCGACTCTTATCATTCGACGGGCTGCGTCTATTACCGTGCCGAGCTTTGGGAGTACGAGAAGATCCAGCAGTATCAGAACGAAACGGGACGTCAGGTCATCTATCCGATGATCCCGCTCTCCAAGCGTCCGCAGTCTTCGAGTATGCGCAGCGATGCAAATTACTATTATGAGACGCGTATGCGCAACGGCGGTACGGAGATCGTCTACGATGAAAACGGCGACATCATTCTCGCCTATGCGAGCCATCCCGTCGGAGAGGAGAGCAACGACAATTATCACTCCATCCGCATCGAAGGGGACGGCGAAAACGGCGAAGAGTACGAGTACGCCCGTCTGACCGATACGGGCTATGAGATCCGTATCAACTATTACGAGTACTATATCTATTACCACACCTATTATTTGCAGGACGGCATCGATGAGCCCATCTTCCTCTTCGGGACGACGGAGGGCGGCCAGGATATTCTGACCTGCCTTGCTTCGGGCGCGCGGTTCTCGTTCCTGTTTGCGATCTGTGTGGCTGTGGTGAATTTGTTCGTCGGTGCGATCTACGGCTCCATCGAAGGCTACTACGGCGGCAAGATCGACCTTGTCATGGAGCGTGTTTCGGATATTCTGGCATCCGTCCCGAGCGTCATTGTCATCACGCTGCTCCAGCTGCATATGCAAGGCGCGAGTACCATCCTCGTCCTATTCCTGGCGTTCTTCATCACGGGGTGGATCGGCATGGCATCGACGACGCGAATGCAGTTCTATCGGTATAAGAATCAGGAGTACGTCCTCGCCGCGAGGACCCTGGGCGCGAAAAACCGGCGCATCATCTGGAAGCATATCTTCCCCAATGCGCTGGGTACGCTCGTCACGAGCTGCGCGCTCGTCATCCCCTCGATGATCTATTCCGAGGTCAACCTTTCCTATCTCGGCATCATCAACCTGTCGTCGGGCAATCTGACGAGTGTCGGTACGCTGCTTGCAAACGGACAGCCGTTCCTGACGACATATCCGCATATCATCGCCTTCCCGTCGGTGTTTCTTGCGCTTCTGCTGCTGAGCTTTAACTTGTTCGGCAACGGCCTGCGCGATGCGTTCAACCCTTCGCTGAGAGGCTCGGAGGACTGATATGGAAAACAGAGAAGTCAAACTCGAGGTCAACGACCTCAAGATCTCCTTCCGGACGTCCAACGGCAAGGTCCAGGCCGTCCGCGATATCAGCTTCAGGCTCTATAAGGGCGAAACGCTCGCCATCGTGGGCGAGTCGGGTTCGGGCAAATCGGTCACGACGCGCGCCGTCCTCGGCATCCTCGCCGCCAACGCTATCAAAGAGGGCGGTGAGATCGTCTATGACGGCCAGGATCTCATGAAGATCTCCGAAGAGGATTTCCACAAGATCCGCGGCGACAAGATCGCCATGATCTTCCAGGACCCGCTCTCCTCGCTCAACCCCATCATGCGCGTGGGCAAGCAGATAACGGAGGCCATGCTCATCAAGGGCAAACTCAGCCAGAAGGAGGCGCGCGTCAGCTTCAACACGACGCTCAAGCGCCTCAACGACAGCATGGACGAGGCGCTCGGCAAAGAGACGGCTGCCCGCAACGCCAAGAAGTGCAGCGACTTCAACAAGTTTGAGGTCAAGCACCTCGAGCTCGAGAACGAGTACAACCGGGCCCGTGAGGCGGCTTCCGACGCCGTCAAGGATATCGACGACCTTGCGTTCGAGATCGAAAAGCACGCGGCGCAGACACTCGTCTCCGACGCCCGCGAGATCATCCGCCTCGCCAAAGATTCGGTGTCGCGCTATGTCGTCTACGATCGTGCGGAAGAGCTCAAGGCGGAAGCGCTCAGGCTCAAAACGCTCATCCGCGTGCCCCTTTCCCATCATGCGAAGAAGCTCGTCTCTTCCGTTATCCGCAAGGAGGCAAAACCCTTTGCCTTCCCCGACGAAGACATCCTCGCTTCCCTCCGCAAGATGCGCGAGATCCTTTCCGAGGCCGTCGCGTTCGAAAAGCCCAATTTCTTTGCGATGGGCTACTATCTTACCTTCGCGGGGCAGCCTCTGCCCGACATAGACGTGAAGCCGCTCAACGAATACCTCCGCAAGGTGCTCGACGAGAAGTTCATGCTCGAGTTCATCGACATCGCGAAGGAAGGGCTCATCTATTCGCACCGCCGTTCGCTCGGGAAGCAGAAGGAGGCGCTCGAAGTCATCGCCCGCCTCAAGCCCGTCTTTGAGAAGGCGGAGCTCGATCACGCGGAAGTCATCTCCGCCGCAAAGGAGATCGCCTCTGCCGTCGAGGACGCGATCGACCGCCTCGAGATCATCAAAGACAACTCGGCATACACCTTCCGCACCAGCCTGCGCGAGGCCATCCGCCTCTATTACGACGGCATCGAACGCAACAAGAAGGAAGAGAAGCGCTTTGCGCGCCAGACGGCTTCCTACGAGCGCAAGGTCGCCCGCGGCAAGACGCCCGATTACGTCGTTGCCGACAAGAAGCTCGTCGACCTCGAGAAGGCCGCAAAGGATATCGTCATCGTGCTCAACCGCATCGAGGAGGACTTCAAGCGCCGCCTTGCGATCGGCGAGAACGTCGACTTTGACGAGCGCACCGTCGCGATGGTGGACTACCTCAAGCAGAAGGCGTCCGACGTCGCGTACAAGGTCACACACAACATGGCAAAGACGCGCGCTCTGAAGCTCCTTGAAGAGGTGGGCATCCCCGAACCGAGGAAGCGTTACCGCCAGTATCCCTTCGAGTTCTCGGGCGGTATGCGCCAGCGTATCGTCATCGCGATCGCGCTCGCGGCCAACCCCGACATCCTCATCTGCGACGAGCCCACGACGGCGCTCGACGTGACCATCCAGGCGCAGATCCTCGAACTCATCAACCGCGTCAAGGAAGAGCGCCAGCTCTCCGTCATCTTCATCACGCACGATCTGGGCGTCGTCGCCAACATGGCAGACCGCGTCGCCGTGATGTACGCGGGCAAGATCGTGGAGATCGGCACGGCGGACGACGTGTTCTATTCGCCCGCACACCCTTACACCTGGGCGCTGCTCTCCTCCATGCCCGACCTTGATACCAAGGAGAAGCTGGAGGCCATTCCCGGTACGCCGCCCAACATGATCTACCCGCCTAAGGGCGACGCCTTTGCCGAGCGCAACAAGTACGCGCTCAAGATCGACTTCGAGGCGCAGCCGCCCATGTTCCGCATTTCGGATACCCACTATGCGGCGACGTGGCTGCTGCACCCCGACGCACCCAAGATCGACCCGCCCAAGTCGGTGACCGAGCGTATTGCCCGCATGAAGGGCCGCATGGCCGAAGCGCAGGCGGCGCCGGAGGCGGAGCAAGCAGAAAAGGAGTGACATCATGGGACATCAGGAAGAGACCTTGTTGAAGGTCGAACATCTCTGTCAATATTTCAAGATGGGCCCCGGGCGCGAACTCAAGGCGGTCGACGACGTCAGTTTCGACATCAAGAAGGGCGAGGTCTTCGGCCTCGTCGGCGAGTCGGGCTGCGGCAAGACGACCACGGGCCGTTCCATCATTAAGCTCTATGACATCACTTCGGGCAACGTCTACTTCAAGGGGCAGCGCATCTGCGCGGGTACGCGCTCTTATAAAGAGGCCATCCGCGCGGCGCGCACCGCTTACCGCGAGAAGATCGCCGCTCTCGACAAGCAGAAAAAGGAAGAGATCGAGCAGGGCGCCGACAGGGCGCAGGCCGAAGAACTCAACAAAAAGCTGCGCACCGAGGCGGAGGAGCAGTACCGCACCGCCGTTCTCGAAAACAGGAAGCTTATCGCCTCCGCCAAGCACGATCAGAAGTTCTGCGATAAGGATCATGCAGAAAAGGTCGTCGCGGCGCTCAAAGAGGAGCGTGAGAAGGCGCTTGCAGCCTGCTCTTCGGACGAGGAGCGCAAGAAGGTCGAAAAGGATTATAAGACGCGTCTTCGCGTCGCGAGCCACAGATCG
>URMI01000092.1 GCA_900548845.1 uncultured Clostridia bacterium
CACGAATCGATGCGCGCCCCCTGTTCCTTCAAAGAACGGATGGAATACTCGTCAAGATCGCCCGAAGCGCAGATGATGGTCTTTTCAAAGCCCGCTTTGTCGAGCATCTTCCTTGCCTCTTTGGAAAGATAGGCAAGATCGCCCGAATCAAGGCGGATGCCGACGGGCTCGTGCCCCGAAGCGCGCAGTTCCTTGAAGACCCGGATGGCATTGGGGACGCCGCTCTTTAAGGTATCGTAGGTATCGACGAGGAGCAGACACCCCGTCGGGAAACTCTTTGCATAGGCGCGGAAGGCTTCGAGCTCGGAGGGGAAGTTCATCACCCAGCTGTGCGCCATCGTGCCCGAGACGGGAACATCGAACGCTTTCCCCGCATAGACGTTGGAAGTGCCCACGCATCCGCCGATGATGGCGGCACGCGCGCCGAAGATGCCCGCATCGGGCCCTTGCGCGCGGCGAAGACCGAACTCCATCACGCCCCCGCCCGCAGCCGCGCAAATTTTAGCGGACTTGCTCGCGATGAGCGTCTGATGATTGACGAACGTCAAAAGCGCCGTCTCTGCGAGCTGCGCTTCGATCATGGGCGCCTTGATGGTGAGGATGGGCTCGTACGGGAAGACGATCTCCCCTTCCTTGACGGCGATCATATCGCCCGAAAAGCGGAGCCCCGAGAGATATTCGAGGTAGTCTTCCGTAAAGATATTCAGCGAGCGCAGATAAGCGATGTCGTCCTCGTTGAAGTGAAGGCTCATGAGCCAGTCGCAAGCCTGCTCCATGCCTGCCGCGACCGAATAGGTGATGAGCTTGTTGGGGCGGAAGAAGATGTCGAACGCCGCCATCTCCTCGTGCCTGCCCTCGTTGAAATAGCCCTGCCCCATCGTGATCTGATAAAGATCGGTCAAAAGCGTTAAATTTCTCATGTCATTCCCCTCCAGGCACATCAAGATCGCCCATGTCGCCGCCGTCGTCGGAGCCGCCGTCGCTGCTGTCATCGGGTCCGCCGTCGTTGTCGTCCTGCTCCCGATCATCTGTCAGCGGGAGATCGTGGGCAGCGGGATCGAGATATACGTCTTCTTCTTTTTTATTCTTCTCCTTCGGAGGGGCGGGCGGATAGTTGGCGCCCAGAAGGTTTATCTTGTCGAAATACGGCACGTCGTCCTTATACGCCTTAATATACGCCGTGATGCCGCAGGGATCGCCCGTCTTGCTGCCGACGAATGCGCCCTCTTTCCGGTAGTTAAGATAGAGGAGAACGCCTGCGCCGATGAGGCCCAGCACCATGAGGATGAGCGAGGTCACGAACGACCAGCGGATGCCCCCGCCGCTTAAGATATAGGCGGGATCGCGCAGCGGCTCCATGACGGAGCGCACGAGGCCGTACCAGAAGAAGTAGGCGCAGACGAAGAGACCGTTAGGCTTTTTATCCCACTTCCACGCCGCATAAAACAAAAGCGCCCAGCCGATGAGATTGATGCAGCTTTCGTAGAAGAAGAAGGCATAGTGCCATTCCGAACTCGGATCGGAGAAGGAGCCGATGCCGTAGATATTGCCCGAAGGGCTCACGGGCACCGCGAACGGGAACCACTGAAAGGCAGGGTTTGTGACTTCTGCGCCGTACACTTCCTTGTTGAAGAAGTTGCCCCAGCGCCCCATCGCCTGTGCGACGAGGATGTTGAGGACAACGCAGTCGGCAACGCGCAGAAAGTCGATCTTCTTGATGAGGCAGACGATCAGCCCTGCGAGGACGCCGCCCATGACGCCGCCGAGGATGCTCAAGCCTCCGCTTCGGATGCTGTCCCACTCGAACCACTGCGAAATATGCATACCGTCCGTGATGCAGTAGTAAAGGCGCGCGCAGACGAGCGCCGAGGGAATGCAGACGATGAAGAGCGTTAAAATGAGCTCGGGGTTGATGTTCCTCCTCCGCATGAGGAGAGAGGAAAGATATGCCGCGAGCAGCATGCCCGCAACGATGCAGATGGCATAAAAGTAAATTTCAAAGCCGAAGAGGATGATGCCGCGCTCGTTGATGCCGAAGAGCGGCCCGTCCTTGGCAAGAAGCAAAGTTTGCAAAAAAGCGCCTCCCAAACATGAGGTTTTAAGATATTGACAGACAACATTATAGCATCTGCGGCGTAAAAAAGTCAACCGCGTTGGTTGACTTTCACACAATTTTCCCCGTTAAAGGCCGAGCTTCAGAGGCTTCACCGCATTGAGGAGCGGGATCGCAAGAAAGGCAAGGATATAATTTAGAATGCTGTTCCAGATCTGCCCCAGCACGAAGAGGCGCACGAAGACGTAATTCCCGAACGACCAGACGCCGCCGAAGCGCTCGTTGATGGCATCGATGAGGCTTTGCGATAAAAAAATCTTGTTGCCGATATAGTACATCCCGAGCGAATTGACGAGCACGGTGCAGAGCGAAAAAGTCAAAACGGTGACGATCGTGAGCTTGACAAAGAGGCTCCCCTTAAAACGCATGGGGATGCGCATCACGAGCCCTGCGATGACCGCCATGAGCATCAGAGAGAGCGCCACCCACCAATAGTAATACAGCCCCGCGCTGTTGAGAAGGTACCCGAAAAGATCGCCCACAAATACGGCGACGGCGCCGGGAAGCGCCCCGAGCATGACGCCCGCAAGGAGCGCCGTGAACAGACTGAAACTGAACTGCGTATCGGCAAACTTGATCTCGAAGGTGTTGACGGCGATACACAGCGCCGCCATCACGCCGATATAGGCGAGCTTATGCGAGACCGGGCGAAAGAGGAGCACATCGGAGAAGAGGAGCTTCTTCCAAAGAGGAGCTTTTCTTTCCTTTCTCTCCCCTGCTGCCGCAGTATTTGCCGCGGCTTGTTTGACTGCTTCGGACATACAAAAAAACCTCCCATTGAGGAGGTCCGCAAAATGGGCGCTTGGAACTCAAAGCGCAGATCGAGCGGACGCGCCGCGGCACCGCAGAGGCAATGCTGAGATTTTTGCCCCTTTCGTCTGCGAACAACGTCCCGTTTCGCAGCACTTAACGCACCTTGGCTACTCTTCGTCGATATTATAGCACCTTTGAAGGCGGGCGGCAAGCAAATTCGGCATATTTTCGGGCGAGGGAAACAAACTTTGCATATGGCACTCATCATGGTAAGGACGGTCATCGTCTTTCTGGTCCTTCTCATCATCATGCGGCTGATGGGCAAGCGGCAGATCGGGGAGATGCAGCCCTTCGAACTCGTCATCACCCTGCTCATTTCCGAGCTTGCCTGCATCCCCATGGCAGACGCGTCCGTTCCTCTCCTCTACGGCATCGTCTCCGTCGTCACCATCTTTGTTCTGCATGAGCTCGTCACCCTCATCGACCTCAAAGGGAAACCCTTCAAGGCGCTGCTTTCGGGAAAACCCGGCGTCGTCGTCAACAAGAACGGCATCGACGCCTATGAATTGAAGCGCAACCGCCTCGATGTGAGCGACCTCATCGAATCGCTCCGCACGGCGGGTTACTTTTCCCTCGACAGCATCGATTACGCCCTCTACGAATCCAACGGCACCTTCTCCGCGCTCCCGAAGAAAAACTATGAGGAAAAGCAGACTTCGCTCCCCCTCGTCATCCTTTCTTCGGGCAAATTCGATGAGAAAAATCTGAACTTTTCGGGGCTTTCCGCGGAGTTCTTCCGCGGCATTCTGCACGGTCAAGGCGTGAAAGAGAAGGACGTCCTCGTTCTGACCGCGGACGGCACGGGGAAGCTCTATTTGCAGGAAAACGGGAAGAAGTACCAGACGATGCAGGTCGAATACCCGGGAGGCAGGACGTGGTAAAATCGCTTCTGAGCATCCTCTTTGCGGGGGTGCTGCTTATCGGCGCGGCGGTCTTTGAGGGCATCTATCTGAAGCGGCAGTTTTCCGCCTTCGGCGAAGAAGTTGCGGCGCTCATCCAAAAGACGGAAGAGGGAGAAGCGGGCGAAGAGGACGGGGAAGCCGTGTATGCCTCGTGGGAAAGAAGAAGAGATGAGCTGCATATCTGGATCCCCCACAACGATATATCCCGTATCGACGACTATCTTTCGGAGAGCATCCGCTGCCTGAGGGAACATGAAAAAGAGCTCGCCCTTTCAAAACTTGAGATCGTTGCAAGGCTGTGCGAGACGCTCCCTTCGACCTATCTCGTCTCGCTGCCCAATCTCTTTTAGAAAACGATGAAGGCGCCCCGTTCGGGACGCCTTCTCAAGATAAGGAGGAAGGATCATTCGCTCTGTTCGGAGCCGCTTTCGCCCTTGTCGAGGAAGCGATAGACGAGCGCTGCAAGCGCTGCGCCCGCAAGCGGGCCGACGATGAAGATCCAGATCTGGGAAATAGCCGTGAAATCGCCGCCGATCATCTGCAGAAGCGCGGGGCCGAGCGAGCGGGCGGGGTTGACGGAAGTACCCGTGAGGCGGATGCCGAGAAGGTGGACGAGCGTCAGCGTAAGGCCGATGACGATGCCCGTGACCGTCTTGTTATCCGTCTTCGACGTGACGCCGAGGATGGCGAGCACGAAGCCAAACGTTAAGACGATCTCTGCGATGAGACCGATGGCAAGGGAAGCAACGTCGCCGTATTGTGCGGTGACGGCTGCCTGCACGGCATTGCCGCCGAGGTTTTTGAAGCTCCCGAAAAGAAGCCCGACGATGGCAGCGCCCGCGATGGCGCCGAGCACCTGTGAGATGACATAGCCCGCAAATTCCTTGCCCGACATCTTCTTGTTGAGGAGCATCGCAAGGCTCACGGCGGGGTTGATATGGCAGCCAGAGACGTTGCCGATGGAGTACGCCATCGCCACGATGACGAGACCGAACGCGAGCGCCGTTGCGACGACGCCGTCGTTGCCTTCGCACCCCGTTGCGACTGCGACGCCGCAGCCGAAGATGACAAGGATCATGGTGCCGATAAATGCGGCGATACATTTTTTAAAGTTATAGTCCATAGCATTTGCTCCTAATTTATAAGAGAGGAGCGGAGATTTGCCAATACCCTTTGCGCGAATTTTGGCGAAAATTTTTTTTGAACGTTTTTTTCATGCGTTTGTGAGTTGCGGGCGTTGGACGTTTTTTTTGGGGGGGGCGCCCCGGCTTTTACAACCCTCCCGCCGCGCTATGCTCGGCACCGTCTCGCGCGATGGAAACCGCGCTGCTCTTCTTCCCACACATCTGCTTCGCATCTGCGCGGGAGCCCTGAAACGGCACGCTCCATGTGCCGTTTCCAAGCTCGCAAATGGTCAAAGCCACACCGTGGCTTTGCCAAGAAAGCATTTGCTCGCCCCTTACACAGGGAGGGCTATATTAGTGAGACTCTCTCAGTCTCGCTGCGCTCGACAGCTCCCCCACGGGAGGAGCCAAGGGAATGGCGATTGGAGGTGGGCGCGGCGGCGACGGAGGCAATGCCGCAGTC
>URMI01000093.1 GCA_900548845.1 uncultured Clostridia bacterium
GCACGGTCAAGGGCCTTAACGCAGTATCGGGGCAAAACACGCGCTTTTGATCGGGTTCCTATTATTCCCTTACAGTATATCATAAAAAACGCAGTCTGTCAATCATTGACAAAATTTTTCATTTGCTGTAAAATATGCGCATGGATCACATTGCCGTCATCGGCGGGGGAGCCGCAGGCCTTCTCGCCGCCGTCCGCCTCTCTCAGGCAGGAAAACACATCACCCTCTTCGAGCGCGGAGAACGCCTCGGCCGCAAGCTGTCCGCAACGGGCAACGGGCAGGGGAACGTCACCAACCTTCACATGGGGGCAGAACACTATCATACGGACGATCCCGCCCTTCTCGCCCGCGCTCTCGAGCGTTTCGGCGCGGAGGAGACCATCGCCTTTCTCGAAACGCTCGGCGGCGTCTTCCTGCCCGATGCGCGCGGCAGGGTGTACCCCGCGGGGCGGCAGGCTTCGGCAATTACCGACCTTTTTCGCCGCGAACTTTCCCGCCTTAATACCGACATCCGCCTCTCTTCCCAAGTCACTTCCCTTAGAAGGGAGAAAAACGGCTTTGCTCTTTCTACGGCGGCGGGATGCGAACGCTTTTCCGCCGTCCTTTTGGCGGCGGGCGGGTGCGCCGCGCCCAACTTCGGCACGGACGGCTCGGCGTTCACCCTCGTAAAACCTCTGGGGCACACCGTGCTGCCCTTGTCTCCCGTCCTCGTGCAGCTCAAGTGCGATGCAAGCGACGTGCGCGGGCTCAAAGGCATCCGCATCGACGCCGTCCTCACCGTCCTTCGCGCGGGCAGGGAAGTCTGCCGCGTGCGGGGCGACGTGCTCTTCACGGAGAGCGGGCTTTCGGGCGACGCTACCTTCCGCGCCTCGTCCTATGCCGAGGCGGGCGACACCGTCCTTCTCGATCTTCTGCCCGACGTTTCAAAAGAGCGCATCCTCTCCGCCCTTCAAAAGGGGGAGGGGGCAGACTGTCTTTTATGCCTCGTCAACAACGGGCTCGGGCGCTTCCTCTACAAAAAGAGCGAAGGGGATAAGCGCCGTCTTGCCGCCCTTCTGAAGGGCTTTCCCGTCACCGTCAAGGGCACGCTCGGCTTTGCTTACGCGCAGGCGACGCGGGGCGGCGTGCCCCTTTCCGAGGTCAAAGAGACGCTCGAAAGCCGCCTTGCGCCCAACCTCTTCTTCGCGGGGGAGATGCTCAACGTCGACGGCGACTGCGGCGGCTATAACCTGCAATGGGCGTTCACGTCCGCTTATCTTGCTTCGGAGGCGCTTTTATGCCTGTAATATATCACAATCTCACCCTGCGCCCCGGGAAGAAGGAGGCGGAACTTCTCAAACTGTGCGAACGCAAGCTACACGCGCCCGTCCGTTATTTCCGCATCCTCAAAAAATCGCTCGACGCGCGCGATAAGTCCAACATCAAATGGGTGTATTCGGTGGAGTGCTCCTCCCGCCCCGAACAGCCGCCCGCGCGCACCTATCCCCGCATCACGCGCCCCGCGCCCAAAGTGTTCATCGCGGGCGCAGGCCCAGCGGGGCTCTTCTGCGCCCTGCGCCTCATCCGTCACGGCATGGAGCCCGTCCTTCTCGAACGCGGCAAACCCGTCGAAGAGCGCGCCGAGGACATCGCAAACTTCTTTCAAACGGGCGTGCTCGCTCCCGACAGCAACGTGCAGTTCGGCGAAGGGGGCGCGGGCACCTTTTCGGACGGCAAGCTCTACACGCAGACCAACAGCGCCTTCCACCGCGAGATCCTGGAAACGTTCGTGGAATTCGGCGCGCCCGAAGAGATCGCTTATCTCGGCCGCCCGCACATCGGCAGCGACAAGCTCCGCCTCGTCATCGCCAACATGCGCCGCTATATCCTGGAGCACGGCGGCGCCATCCGATATGGCAGCAAGCTCGACGACTTGCGCATAAAAGACGGCGCGCTCACCGCTATCTCCGTGAACGGCGCGTGGGAGGAAGCCTCCCTTCTCGTCCTTGCCGTCGGCCACAGCGCGCGCGACACCTTCGAGCTCCTGCAAAGGCGCGGTTTCCATATGGAAGCGAAGGACTTCGCGGTGGGGGTGCGCATCGAGCATCTCCAATCGCGCATCTCGCGGGCGCAGTACGGCGAAGGCTATGCGGCGCTCCCGCCCGCCGACTACAAGCTCGTCTCGCACGCCTCGGAGCGCGCCGTGTTCACCTTCTGCATGTGCCCCGGCGGCGTCGTCATCCCCGCCGCGTCCGAAGAGGGGGGCGTCGTCGTCAACGGCATGAGCAACTTCGCCCGCGACGAAAAGAACGCCAATTCCGCGCTCGTCGTGCAGGTGAAAAAGGAAGACTTCGGCGAGGGCGCTTTGGCGGGCGTTGCCTTCCAGCGCAAGATCGAGCGCGCCGCATACCTTGCGGCGGGCGGCGGGTATCTCGCCCCCGCGCAGCTCGTGGGCGACTTCCTCGCCAAGAAGGAGAGCTACTACTTCGGCGAGGTCAGGCCTTCCTACGCGCGCGGCACCGCCTTTGCGCCCGTCGACGCCTATCTTCCCCCCGCCGTGTGCGCGTCTCTCCGCGCCGCCATTCCCGATATGGCGCTGCGCCTTTCGGGCTTTTCCTCGTACGAGGGCGTTTTAACGGGCGTCGAATCGCGCACGAGCTCTCCCGTCCGCATCCTGCGCGGCGAAAATTTCGAGGCGGAGGGCATTTCGGGCGTGTACCCCTGCGGCGAGGGCTGCGGGTACGCGGGCGGCATCACCTCTGCCGCCGCCGACGGCCTCCGCATCGCCCACACCATCGCCTCAAAATTCCTGTAATGCTTCATTTCCTTGCCTCCCTCTTTGAGGGAGGTGCCTGCGAAGCAGACGGAAGGAGTTTTCCTCATTACAGCCTCCTCTTCGGGGAGGTGGCGCGCTGTCCGAGGCTCGCCCTCGGCAGCGCGACGGAGGGAGTCATTGCCGGAGCTTCCCGCTCCGCCCCCGCATTTCACCATATTTCCCCCGAAATTCTCCCCCTTTTAATGCGGTTTTCACGCAGAATACACGCGGATGAGGTAAGATATGCTTGCAAGCGCAGGACAGTAGCTTACACTCCATAATTTTTTCATATTCTCTCACTTAGGCAAAGCCTCTCCCCCGCGGAGAGGTTTTGTCTTGTTCTCTTTCTGCCCCCCCCCAAAAAAACTTTCCCTCTCCGCCCCACAAACATTTTTATTTCTATTGCAATTTGAAACAGTTTATGATAGAATAAAACAAAAATATAGGGGAGGGGGTATCTTGAAGAAGTTATCCAAAGTATTTTCGCTCGTGCTCGGCTCGGTGCTCGTGTTAAGCCTTCTCACGGGCTGCAAGAACGCCGCAGAAGAGCCGACCGCAGCACGCATCTGTTACGATAATCTCGGCGCGGGCTTTTTATCGGAAGCCGACACCAAAGTCGTCGTCGAAGGCGCGGAGTCCGTCTCCGCCGTCGATGCGGACGGCAACGCCGTCTCCGATCCCGATACGATCGCCGCTTACGACGAAGCGACGGGCACGGTCACGGCAGTTTCGGAGGGCGCTTTGACGCTCACCCTGAAAGGGGGAGAAAAGTTCCGCGTCGAAGTCGTGCCCGCCTATCCCACCGATCCGGGCAATCAGTACGACGGCACGGCGATGGACTATTCGCAGCAGGGCAAGCTCCTCGGCGGCTGCCACGATCCTTCCCTCATCGAGGTGGAAGAGAACGGCGCGCCCGCTTATTACATCTTCTCCACGGGCTGGGCGCAGGGCAACGAGATCCGCCGCTCCACCGATCTTCTCACCTGGGATTACATGGGCAAGGCGACGGGCAGCAATACCGTCCTCTCCAAGGTGGAGACCTGGATCGGCGGCACCAACGATACGGGCTTTGTGCAGTGGTGGGCGCCCGATATCGTCGCGGCTCCCGACGGCGGCTACTGGCTCTACACCTGCTGCGTCTCCGACGCGAAAGTCAACCTCGACGGCATCAACTATTCCATGGCGTGCATCATCCTCATGGAGTCGGATACCCTCGAAGCGGAGTCCTTCCGCTACAAGGGCGTTCTCATGCAGTCGTGCATCCCCGACGGCACGGAGGGCGCCATCGACGTCAACTCCATCGACCCGCAGATCATCTACGATGCAGACGGCAAGATGTACATGGCGTACGGCTCCTTCGGCACGGGCAACTGGATGCTCGAGCTGGACCCCAAAACGGGCCTGAGAAAGGACAAAATGTATAAAAACGACACCTTCTACTCCTGGCAGGAGGTGCGCGAATTCCGCACCGAAGCCGTCACTGTCTACGGCGGGTATCTCTCCGGCGACGAGGTCTCCACCGATTACTACGGCACCATGATCTCGCAGGGCGCGATGGAAGCTCCCGTCATCGCCCGTCACGACAACGTCACTATCTCCGATGAAAACGGCGTCATCGAAGAGGGCAAGACGTACTACTACTCCATGCATTCCTACAACGGGCTCGACGTCGCCTATCAGATGTGGGGCGGCAGGAGCGAGTCCGTCTGGGGCCGCTATCAGTCGGTGGGCGGCGGCGAAGTGTTCAATCAGAGCATGGGCTCTTCCGCCAACCAGGGCAACAAGTACATGGGCAGCTTCACCTGGTCCGATCAGGCGGAGGACAGCAAGGAGACGGATATCGTCCTTCCCGGCCACAACGACCTTTTCACGACGTCCTCGGGCATGAACCTGGCGGCATACATCACCCGCACGTACAGTTACGGCACGCCCACTGACCCCGTCTTCATGTCGCAGGTGCATCAGTACTACCTCAACAGCATGGGCGATATCTGCATCAATCCCAACCGCTACGGCGGCGAGATCGACCGCTCCGTCTCCAAAGAAGAGCTGCTGCACTTTACGGACGGCGGCCGCTTCAAGCTCGTCGCCATGGCGAACAACACCAACTCGGGCTCCGGTGCCGTGCAGTCCGTCGAAGTCGTCCTCTCCGAAGACGGTAAGATCAGTTATAACGGCACGCAGGCGGGCAGCTGGCTCATGTACGGCGAAGGTTACATCAAGCTCACCTTCACTCCGGGCTCCATCCCGGGCGCCAACGTCGAAAAACTCTACTACGGCGTCGTGCGCCCCGCATGGCTCTTCGAGCAGGGCAAGTCGGGCTTCACCGTCACGGCGATGGGCCACGGCGGCGGCACGCGCAGCTGCGCGCTCTTCATGAACAATATCTCCACGATCGGCGGCTGAGCCGCCCCCAAAGGCAAAAATGCGCGCCCCCGGGCTCTCTCGGGGGCAATTTTTTTTGCAAGGGGTCTTGTCAAGCCGTTCAAAATGCGCTATAATAAAAGAGGAATGTGTATCTGCGCGCGATCGTGCGCGTTTTGGGGGACTTATGCAAGACAAACGCTATCTGCAGCAGCTCTCGCTGCAATATCCGACGGCGAACGACGCCGCCATGGAG
>URMI01000094.1 GCA_900548845.1 uncultured Clostridia bacterium
TGCTCTTCCGATCTATTTGATTGACGATTTCGCGCGGCTGTGCATGCGCGGAAGTTACGAGCGGTTCTGCTCGTCGACGATGTTATCGGCATGATACATTTTGCGAAGCAGGGGCTTTTCGATCTTGCCCGTGGCGTTGCGCGGCACCTTCGCGAAGATGATGCGGCGGGGGCGCTTGTAGCGGGGGAGCTCCTTAGAGAACTCGTTGATGTCCTCCTCCGTGCAGGTGACGCCCGCGGGCGTTTCCACGATGGCGCAGGCGATCTCGCCGAGGCGCGCGTCGGGAAGCCCGATGACGGCGACGTCCTTGATGAGAGGGCACTTGCTCAGGAAGTTTTCGATCTCGACGGGGTACAAATTTTCGCCGCCCGAGACGATGACGTCCTTCTTTCTATCGACAAGGTAGTAAAAACCGTCCTCGTCCTGCCGCGCCATGTCGCCCGTCAGCAGCCATTCGCCGCGCATGACTTCCTTCGTCGCTTCCTCGTTGCGGTAGTAGCAGCGCATGATGCCGGGGCCCTTCAAGGAAAGTTCGCCCACTTCCCCCTGTTCCACTTCGGTGACGCCGTCCTCTTTGACGATGCGCGCCTGCCAGCCGTAACCGGGGATGCCGATGGCGCCCACCTTTTTGAGGTTCCCGATGCCGAGATGCACGGCACCGGGGCCGATGGACTCCGAAAGGCCGTAGTTGGTGTCGTACGCCTGCCCGGGGAAGTATGCCTGCCAGCGCTTGATGAGGCTCTGCGGCACGGGCTGCGCGCCGATGTGCATGAGGCGGAATTGGCGGATATTGTAGTTGTTGAGTTTGAGTTCGCCCGAGTCGAGTTTTTCGAGGATATCCTGCGCCCACGGCACGAGCAGCCAGACGATGGTGCATCGCTCGTTGGAGATGGTCTCCATGATCGCTTCGGGGGAGATGCCGCGAAGGAGCACCGCCTTGCTTGCGGACATCAGACTTCCCATCCAGTGCATCTTCGCGCCCGTGTGGTAGAGGGGCGGGATGAGCAGGAACACGTCGTCGCGCGTCTGGCGGTGGTGGATGTATTCGACCTGCGCCGCGTGCATGAGCGAACGGTGCGCGTGCAGGATGGCTTTCGGGAAGCCCGTCGTGCCGCTCGAAAAGTAGATGGCGGCGTCGTCCTCGTCGGAAAGCTCCACGTCGGGGGCGACGGAGGAATAGTTGTTGACCTGCTGGTCGTAGCTCTCTGCAAAAGTCGGCACCATGACGCCGCCCACAAAGAGGAGGATGCGGTTTTTGCCGATCTCGTCGGCGATCTCCTCGACGCGCCCGATGAATTCGGGGCCGAAGAGCAGGATGTTGACCTCGGCAAGATCGACGCAGTACTTGATCTCCTCCGCCGTATAGCGGTAGTTGAGCGGCACCGCGAGCGCGCCCGTCTTTAAGATGCCGAAGTAGATGGGGAGCCATTCGAGGCAGTTCATGAGGAGGATGCCGACCTTGTCTCCCTTCTTGATGCCGCGTGCAAGCAGCATGTTGGCGACGCGGTTCGCCTTTTCGTCAAAGACGCGCCAAGAGATCTCGCGGCGGTAGTGGCAGAGGGGGTTGCCCTCGACGAGGGCATACTCCCGCCAGGTGCGGCGGCTCTTTTCCTGGATCTCGGGGTTGAGCTCCACGAGCGCCACGTCGTTGGGGTAGACGGAGGCGTTTCTCTCTAACAGTTGCGTGATGGGCATAACCTTTCTGACCTCAGTAGAGCTTGCGCTTATCGATAACGCGCACTGCCTTGCCTTCGCTCCGCGCGATGGACTTGGGTTCGACGAGACGGACGTTCGCCGTGATGCCGAGCATGGAGCGGAGAGCTGAGACGAGCTTTCTCTCCGCCGCCTTGACGGTATCGAGATCGCTGCCCATATCGGGCTTTCTCTCGACGTTGACATCGAGCGTATCGGTATTGTTGACGCGGTCGACGAAGATCTGATAGTTGGCTTCGTAGCCGTGATTGAGGAGCACCGTCTCGATCTGCGAAGGGAAGACGTTGACGCCGCGGATGATGAGCATATCGTCGCTGCGGCCCAGGGGCTTACTCATCTTGACGAGCGTTCTGCCGCACGAGCAGGGCTTTCTCGAGAGCACGCAGATATCTTTGGTGCGGTAGCGAAGGAGGGGGAAGGCTTCCTTGTCGAGCGAGGTGAAGACGAGTTCGCCCTTGCTCCCTTCAGGGAGCACTTCGCCCGTTTCGGGGTCGATGATCTCGGGATAGAAGTGATCTTCGCAGATATGCATGCCCGTCTGCTCTTCGCATTCGAAGGAGACGCCGGGGCCGGAGATCTCGGTAAGGCCGTAGATGTCATAAGCCTTGATGCCGAGCTTTTTTTCGAGCTCCTGCCGCATCTCTTGCGTCCATGCCTCCGCGCCGAAGATGCCCGCGCGCAGCTTGATCTCATTGCGCAGGCCCTTCTCTTCGATGGCTTCTGCAAGATAGAGGGCATAGGAAGGGGTGCAGCAGAGGAAGGTCGCCTGCAGATCGACCATGAACTGCACTTGTCTGTCGGTATTGCCCGAAGAGGTGGGGATGGTGAGACAGCCCACCTTGTGCGAGCCGCCGTTGAGCCCGGGGCCGCCCGTGAACAGCCCGTAGCCGTAGCTCACCTGCACGACGTCCTTGTTGGTGCCGCCCGCGGCGACGATGGCGCGCGCACAGCACTCTTCCCAGATGTCGAGGTCTTCCTGCGTGTAGAAGGCGACGACGCGCTTGCCCGTCGTGCCCGAAGTCGACTGGATGCGGACGCAGCGCTCCAAGGGGGTCGCAAGAAGACCATAGGGGTACGCTTCGCGCAGGTCGTCCTTTGTGAGGAAGGGGAGCAGGCGGATGTCGTCGAGGCTCTTGATGTCCTCGGGCGTGACGCCCTTTTCTTCCATCTTTTTGCGGTAGTAGGGCACGTTGTCGTAGACGTGCTTCACCTGCTTTAAGAACTTTTCGTTCTGGAGCGCACGCATTTCGTCGCGCGACATGGTCTCTTCATGGGGCTGATAGTATGTGTGCATCGGAAATTCTCTCCTTTTTCCCTTATCGTTTGTTATGTTCAGGCGGTTTCGGATGCCCTGCCGAGTTCGAACGCTTTGAGATTGAGTTCGACGAACTTCTGGGGCACGCATTCGCGGATAGCTTGCTTCCAATCTTCGGGGTCGTAGTCGAAGTAAGAGGAAAGCCTGCCCAAAAGCACGATATTGACCGCCTTTTCGCTGCCCGCCTCGCGCGCGAGGGATAAACAGTCGAAAGCGTCGATCTTCACGCCAAGAGAGGCGATCTTTTCCGCCAAATTTTCGGGATACTGCGCCGCGCCCGTGATGACGGGCATGGGGTCGACCCTTTGCGTGTTGGTGACGATGACGCCGCCCTCTTTGAGGTATTCCGTCCAGCGGGCGGCTTCCAAAAGCTCGAAGGAGACGATGACATCCGCCTCGCCCTTGTCGATGACGGGGGAGAAGACTTTATCGCCGTAGCGCACATAGGTGACGACGCTGCCGCCGCGCTGGCTCATGCCGTGTACTTCGGAAACTTTGACGTCGTAGCCGTATTTGAGGAGCAGATGCCCCAAAAGCTTGCTGGCGAGCAGCGAACCCTGTCCGCCCACGCCCACGATCATAATATTTTTCGTCTGCATGGTATCCTCCTTACTTCACGATGGCGGAGAACTTGCAAAGTCCCTCGCACACGCCGCAGCCGACGCACTGGGTGCTGTCGATGACGGCCTTCCCGTCCCGCATGCTGATGGCGGGGCAGCCGAGCTTCATGCACGCCTTGCAGCTCCTGCACTTGTCCGCCTCCACATGAAGGGGCGGGGCGTGTTTGACGTATTTCAAAAGCGCGCAGGGGCGGCGGCTGATGATGACGGACGCCTCTTCTGCTGCAAGCTCTTCGAGGAGCACCTTTTCGGTTGCCGCAAGGTCGTAAGGGTCGACGACGCGCACGCGGGTAAAGCCCATCGCGCGGCAGAGCGCTTCTAAGTCGATCTTGCCCACAGGGTCGCCCTTGATGTTGTAGCCCGTAGTGGGGTTCTGCTGATGGCCCGTCATGCCCGTGATGGAGTTATCGAGGATGATGACGGTGGAGACGCTCTGATTATAGGCGATGTTGGCAAGCCCCGTCATGCCCGAGTGCATGAACGTGCTGTCGCCGATGACGGCGACCGTCTTGTTCTCGCTCTCTTTGCCGAGCGCCTTGTTGAAGCCGTGGATGCCCGAAAGCGAGGCGCCCATGCAGGTGGAGATGTCGAGGGCATAGAGGGGAGCCGTCGCGCCCAGCGTGTAGCAGCCGATGTCGCCGAACACGGTGAGCTTGTGCTTGGAAAGGAGATAGAACATCCCCCTGTGCGGGCAGCCCGCGCACATGACGGGCGGGCGGGGAGGCACGGCGTCTGCAAGCTTCTTGCCCTCAGGAACGGGGCGGCCGAAGGCGGCGGCAATGAGGTTCTGCGAATATTCGTCCTCCAAGGGGAGGATATCCTTGCCGATGACCGTGAGCCCGAGCTGTTTGCAGTAATTTTCGATGACGGGATCGAGCTCTTCGATGACGGCGAGCGACTTCACGTTGGAAGCGAACTTCCTGATGAGCTTTTCGGGCAGGGGATGCACCATGCCGAGTTTTAAGACGCTGACGCTGTCGCCGAAGACTTCCTTCGTGTACTGATAGGAAGTGGAAGAAGTGATGATGCCGAGCTCCTTGCCGCCCCATTCGATGCGGTTGAGGGGGGTGGTCTCCGCATACTCTTTTAGCGCCTTCATGCGCTTTTCAACGTCGTAGTGCCGCTTCTTTGCGTTAGCGGGCATCATGACGTTCTTCTGGATATTCTTTTCGTAAGGCTTTGTGGGCCGCTCTTCGCGTTCGCCCGTTTCCACAACGCTCTGCGAGTGCGCAACGCGCGTGCACATCTTGATGATGACGGGCGTATCGAACTTCTCGGAAATTTCATAGGCGGCCTTGGCAAAGGCGAGGGCTTCGCTGCTGTCCGAAGGTTCCAGCATGGGGATCTTGGCGGCTTCCGCATAGTGGCGGGAATCCTGCTCGTTCTGCGAGGAATGCATGCCCGCGTCGTCCGCAACGCAGATGACCATGCCCGCATTCACGCCCGTATAGGCGATGGTGAAGAGGGGGTCGGCGGCGACGTTGAGCCCGACGTGCTTCATGCCGCAAAAGCTCCGCTTCCCTGCCATCGAGGCGCCGAACGCCGTTTCCATGGCGACCTTTTCGTTGGGCGCCCATTCGCAGTAGATGGCGTCGTACTTTGCCGCTTCCTCGGTCACTTCCGTGCTCGGGGTGCCGGGATAGGAGGAGGCGACGCAGCAGCCTGCTTCATAGAGGCCGCGTGCGAGCGCCGCATTGCCCAGCATCAGTTGTTTGCTCATGATTTTCTCTCCTTCATAGATCGACGCGCTCCTGCGCT
>URMI01000095.1 GCA_900548845.1 uncultured Clostridia bacterium
ACGTGTGCTCTTCCGATCTGCCCGTCTGCTCCTTGAAGAGCTTCTGAAAATAACTCTGCGAGGAAAAGTCGAAGTACCCCGAAATTTCCGCGAGCGACTTATCGGTAAAGCGCAAAAAGCGCTTGGCTTCGATGATCTTCTGGCGGTTGATGTACTGCGAAATGCCCATGCCGACCTCTTCCTTGAACTTGCGCGAAAGGTACGCCCTGCTCGTCTTTGTGAGCTTTGCGAGATCGTCGAGCCCGATCTTTTCCGAAAGGTTCTGCTGGATATAGGCGACGGCGCGGTCGATGGTGGGGTTGCCCGTATGGCGGCACTGCAATTCCTTGATGCGCTGCGCAAACTCCATCGTGATGCTGTAACGGATATGGAAGAGCTGCGAAATGGTGGTGCACTCTTCCGTCTGGCGGATGTAGATATCGCGGAGGGAGAGCACTTCCTCGGGGCTGAGCTCGGTCGAAAGCACCGCGCTCGTGACGATGGCGATGGATGCGATCATGGCATTTTTCACTTCGCGGATCTCTTCGGGCGATTCCGTGGTCGCTGCGGGCATGGCAACGCGCATCCAGTACGATTTGAGCTGATCGTGCATCCCGTTGGTGATGTAGTAGAGGATGAGCTGTTCGCTCGCCGCATAGTTCGTAGACGGCGATCTTTCTTCGAGCGCCGCCTCTTCCTTTGCTCTGAGCGTCTCTTTCCCGACCGTCTCATTCAGCTTCCGCGCGAGCAGGACGCTGAGCTTGTCCTCAAGTTCGCTCTCGTCCGCCTCTTCGCCGCGCACGGCGTTGACGGCGCCGACGGTGAGCGCCAGAAAACAGGCGTCGTGCATCACGGGGATGCAGGCAAGATAGGCGTGCAGGGGAGCCGCCAGCTTTTTGTCGAAGGAGATGTGCTGCTCCTTTTCCAGCTTTTCGATGGCTTCCTGCATGGTGAGCGGCCCGATGGGCAGCGAATGCGAGGGCCCCAAAACGACATTGAGCCCGTTCTCGTCGTCGCGGACGCAGGCAAGCGCGAACACGCTGTCCGTCACGGCAAACGAGACGGGGGCGTCCGAACGAAGCAGCGCCTTCATCGGAAGCTCTAAAAACGCCTCCTCGTCCTCTTTGAGATCGCTCGGCCCGAAGGCACAAAGCAGCTCCTCCCCGCGGAAGATGCGCACGGGGATGTGCGAGCTTAAATACAGGTTGCTGCAATACTGCCGTAAAATTTGTTCTTTCATTTGTGATTTTCCCTCAATATCGGTATCATTATAAACAAAAGGCAATATTTTGTCAAATAGGTATAAAGATTAAAATACACATCGGTTAAAAAAATGTAAAATAAGGGCACACAAACGTGATAAGGAGGTCATCATATGGTGAAAACTTCGCCCGGGGCCGCGGATACCGCCGTCGAGGAAGAGCTCATCCTTTCGGGATCGGAAGAGGGCGCCCTCGCAGCCCCCGGTACGGAAGCTGCTCCCGTGTCCGACGCGGCTGCCGTCAAGGAAAATATGGCGCGGATCAAAAAGATCGGCCATGTGCCGTGGAAGAAGGACTTCAAGACCAATTGGGTCATCTACTGTCTCTTCCTTCCCGTGCTCGTCTGGCTCATCCTCTTCCATTATCTGCCCATCGGCTTCAGTATCCCGCTCGCTTTCAAGGACTACAAAGATTATCTCGGTATCTTCAACAGCCCCTGGAACGGATGGGAAAACTTCAAGTACCTGTTCACGGGCGGCGGCGTGGGAGGGAGCGAGTTCCTGCTCGCACTGCGCAACACCTTCGCGATCGGCGGGCTCAATCTGACGATCGGCTTCATCGTCCCCGTCCTCTTCGCGCTGCTCGTCTCGCAGCTTCGCTTCAAGAAGTACAAGCGCGTCTGTCAGATGCTCTCGTATCTTCCCAACTTCGTCGCATCCGTCGTCATCGTCCAGATCATGCAGAACCTGCTCGATCGCGACGGCGCGCTCACGATGATGTTCCACAACCTCTTCGGCGCGCCCAACACCAATTGGCTTGCAGACGATACGCCCGCCTTCTGGGGCTGGTACATCCTGTTCTCCGTGTGGCAGGGCTTCGGGTACGGCTCCATTACCTATGTCTCGGCGATCTCCAACATCAGCGAAGATCTCTACGAGGCAGCCGCCATCGACGGTGCGAACCGCTGGCAGATGATGTGGAAAATCACGCTCCCCGGCATCATGCCTATGATCCTCATGCTTTGGCTTTTGCAGATCGGCGTCGTCTTCAAGGTGGGCTTCGATGAATACCCCTTTGTCCTTCACGACGTCAGACGCAAAAAGGCAGCCGTGTGGGACGAGGAGCACCTCTTCCTTGCTCCCCATGTGGCACGTCCTCATGTCGTCGTTTTCAGACGGCCGCTCCATCTTCTATTACAGCGGCATCGCCTTTGTCCCGGAAGGGGGGTTCACCTTCCGTGCCTACGAGGAACTCTTCTCCTTTGAAGACGGCCTCATCTGGACGGGTTACATGAACACCATCCTCTATGTCATCGGCACGCTCGCGGTGGGGCTCGTCCTCAACGTGCTCGCAGGGTACTGTCTCTCGCGCAAGACCAAGCTCGGCGGCGTCATGTCGGCGCTGTGTGTGTTCACCGTCATCTTCTCGGCAGGTCAGGGCCCCACGTTCTACGTCGTCGATATGCTCGGGCTCACGCAGACCCGCTTCGCCGTCATCCTTACGGAATGCACGATGGGCATGTACATGATCATCGGCGCGATGGCGTTCCGCTCCGTCCCCGAAGAGACGGTGGAATCCGCCAAGCTCGAAGGCGCGGGGCATCTTCGCATCATGTTCAGCATCATGCTCCCGCAGTGCTTCTCCCTCTTCATGGTCACGGTGCTCTTCACGTTCGTCGCGGCGTGGAACTCCTTCATCGGGGCGCGCCTTTATAACGCGGGCATCACCGACCTGTATCCTTTGCAGCTCATCCTGCAGCGCATCAAGGAAAGTTCCGACCGCGTCGCCTCGCAGATCGGCAACGCCAATTGGGCGCGCTATCCCATGCAGTTCGCGGGCGTCATCGCCGCGACGCTGCCCATCATGGTCATCATGCCCTTCTTCCAGAAGCAACTCGAATCGGGCGCGCTCGGCGGCGCCGTCAAGGGCTGATCTCAAACGCATCGAATTTTAAGGAGGAAAAGATATGAAACGCAGCAAACTCATCGCTCTCACGCTTTCGGGCGTGCTCGCACTCTCGTCCGCAGCCATTCTTGCAGGCTGCGGCGGCAAGAGCAAAGCCACCTTCACCTGGTACCTCACGGCAGGGGAGGACGGCTACTATTCCGATTACGAGGATAACCCCGTCATCGAATACATCATGGAGAATATGCAGTTCGAAGGCTCGGACGGCGAAATGAAGAACATCGCCTTCGATTTCTTCCAGCCGACCACCACCGAAAACGCCCGCTCCGAATTCAACCAGAAGTACATGAGCGGCAATTGGGAAGACGTCATCGATCCCACGATGAGCCGCGGCATCACCGACATGTATGAAGCCGGCGTCGTCGCCGACCTCACGCCCTACATCACCGACCGCGAGCTCATGCCCAACCTCAACGCCTATCTCGACGCCCATCCCGAATACCGCGCTCTCATGCAGACGCAGACGAAGGACGGCGCAAAGTATCTCTCCATTCCCACCTTCAAAGACTCCATCAGCTACGAATCGCAGTCCTTCGGCTTCAACTATCGCCGCGACCTTCTCGTCAGATACGGCGTGCAGCCCGATGAATTTTACGATCCCATGACGGACGAAGCGCCCACGGCAAACCCCAAGGCTGGGCAGAAGTTCCAGGGGCATTACACCGTCAATCTGGACGGCACGAAGCGCAGCGATCCCATGTCGCAGGATACGACGCTCCCCGAAGGTGCCAACGGCCAGAGCTGGGAGGACGACGTCACCTTCCCCAGCGGTCATTCCGATCCCGTTTATATCTCCGACTGGATGTGGATGTTCGAAACGTATGAAACGGCATACGAGGCGATGGGCATCGAGCCCGCCTACATGATGTCTCTCTTCTATCCGGGCTACAACGCCAACGGCGACCTTTCCTCGGGCTTCGGCGGGGGCGGCGTGCTCTGGTATAAGGATGAAGACGACAACTGTCAGTTCGGCGCGGCAGGCACGGGCTTCAGGGCATATCTCGAATGCATGAATGATTGGTATTCCCGCGGCTGGGTCTGCAACACCTTCAACGAAGACACTTCTCCCTTCTATCAGATCGACCTCGACCTCGTCGCCAACGGCACCGTGCCCCTTTGGATGGGCGGTTCCAACTTCGGCACCGCCATCCAGAGCTCCGAACCGGGCTATGAGGCAGCGGCGGGCGCCGTTGTATATCTTGCGGCAACGCCCATCAACGACATCCCCGGCTACGACGGCAACCCCTCGACGAGCGACTACTCCACGCAGGCGACCGCCGAAGAGGCAAAAGAGGCAATGAACGGCGGTTCGGGCAGCGAGTATATGCTCCAGATCCCTTACTGTATGTTCCAGGCAGAAGACTTTTCGCAGGGCGTCGTCATCAGCAAGGCGGCGGCAGAGAGCAAGGATATGGAAGTTCTCATGCGCTTCTTCGACTTTTTATACAGCGAAGAGGGCTCCGTCCTCACGACGCTCGGTCTCAGCGCCGAACAGGCAGAAGGCAGCCGCTACTATGAAGATTACGGCCTCACGAACGGCGCCTACACCGTGAATTCTGACGGCACCTACACCTTCGATCAGATCCTCGAACAGAACGTCGGCGAGATCCGCTCCGCCATGGTGGCAGGCCGCATCCCCGGCATCCGCTGCGAGAGCAAGATCACCTACACCTTCCCTGAACCCTACATCAACGGCCGCCAGCAGTGGCTCAAATACAAGGCGACGGGCTTCATCGGCGGCATCCTCAACGGTCAGAGAACGGCGGAGGAGACGGACGTCATTGAAACGGTCAAGGCCGCCGTCGAGCAGAACTACCTTTACAAGGAAGTCTACAAGTTCATCAAGGGCGAGCGTTCGCTCGAAAACGCCGAGTGGACGAGCTTTGCCCGCGACGTCATGAACTACTCCTACACGGGCGTCAGCGTCAGCGATGCCACCGCTGCATATCAGGCAGAATTCGACCGTCTGTATCGCGGCTAACACATTTGGCTCCTCCCGCTTCGTGCGGGAGGGGAACTTCAAAAAGGAGATCACCATGAAAAAATCTGCTAAACTTCTTATTTCCTTGACTCTCACCGCAAGCCTCGCGCTTTCGGGCATCCTTGCAGCCTGCACCGATCCCGAAAATCCCGATGACCCCTGCACCGAGCACGTCGATGCGAACGGCGACGGCGTCTGCGACAACTGCGGCGAAACGGTTTCCACCCCCGAGCCCGCAGAA
>URMI01000096.1 GCA_900548845.1 uncultured Clostridia bacterium
TAGATCTTACCGGTGGAGCCGTCGAGGGAGAGCGCGTCGCCTTCCTTGAAGACCTTGCCTGCAAGGGTGAACTGCTTGTTCTCTTCGTCCATCTTGATGTCGCCGCAGCCGGAGACGCAGCAGGTGCCCATACCGCGGGCAACGACGGCTGCGTGAGAGGTCTGGCCGCCGCGGACGGTGAGGATGCCCTGTGCGTACTTCATGCCTTCGATGTCCTCAGGGGAGGTCTCGAGGCGGACGAGGACGACCTTCTTGCCGGCCTTGCCTTCCTTGACGGCGTCTTCTGCCGTAAAGACGATGGTACCTGCGGCAGCGCCGGGGGAAGCTGCGATACCCTTGCCGACGACGTTGTTCTTATCGGCAGCCTTGAGGGCGTTGGGATCGAACTGAGGGTGCAGGAGCATGTCGAGCGACTTCGCGTCGATCTGCATGAGCGCTTCCTGCTCAGTGATCATGCCCTCGTCGATGAGGTCGCATGCGATCTTGATGGCGGCAGCAGCCGTGCGCTTGCCGTTACGCGTCTGGAGCATATAGAGCTTCTCGTTCTCGACGGTGAACTCCATATCCTGCATGTCGCGGTAGTGATTTTCGAGGATCTTGCAGACTTCCTGGAACTGCTCGTAGACCTTGGGGAAGACTTCCGCCATCTTGGCGATGGGCATAGGCGTGCGGACGCCTGCAACGACGTCTTCGCCCTGTGCGTTGGTGAGGAACTCGCCCATGAGGCCCTTCTCGCCCGTAGCGGGGTTACGCGTGAAGGCAACGCCCGTACCGCAGTTGTCGCCCATGTTGCCGAACGCCATCATCTGGACGTTGACGGCGGTACCCCAGCTGTAAGGGATGTCGTGGTCCATACGGTAGACGTTCGCACGGGGGTTGTCCCACGAACGGAAGACTGCCTTGATCGCTTCGAAGAGCTGCTCCTTGGGATCGGAGGGGAAGTCCTTGCCGAGCTGGTTCTTGTACTCGGCCTTGAACTGGTTGGCAAGCTCTTTAAGATCGTCTGCCGTGAGCTCGACGTCCTGCGTGACGCCCTTCTTTTCCTTCATCTCGTCGATGAGCTTTTCGAAGTACTTCTTGCCGACTTCCATGACGACGTCGGAGAACATCTGGATGAATCTTCTGTAGCAGTCCCAAGCCCAACGGGGGTTGTTCGACTTCTTTGCGATGGTCTCGACGACCTCTTCGTTGAGGCCGAGGTTGAGGATGGTATCCATCATGCCGGGCATGGAAGCGCGTGCGCCCGAACGGACGGAGACGAGGAGAGGGTTCTCCTTATCGCCGAACTTCTTGCCGCAGATCTTCTCCATCTTGTCGACGTACTCCATGATCTCAGCCTGGATCTCGGGATTGATCTGACGGCCGTCCTCATAGTACTGCGTGCATGCTTCGGTGGAGATGGTGAAGCCCTGAGGCACGGGAAGACCGATGTTGGTCATCTCTGCAAGGTTTGCGCCCTTGCCGCCGAGCAGGTTTCTCATCGTTGCGTTACCTTCGGTAAAAAGATAACAATACTTTTTTGCCATGAAACTTCCTCCTAATAAATTTTCAGCTTACGCTCCGCTTTCACGGAATATCCGTCTATTATTCTACAACATTCCCGTGAAAATTTCAAGCTCTTTCGGAAAATTTTTCCCCGCAAGTCGCAAGAAAAACGCACGTTAACGCGCAAAAGGGCGCCGCGACGGAACGCAGCGCCCCTCTTTTTGATATTTTCGGGAAGAACGGGCGTCATGCCTCGTCGTTTTCCCCCTCTTCGCCCGCTTCGACAAGCGCTTCGTCGGAAGCCGTCGTCTCCTCGGGCGCGGTGACTTCCTCCTCTTCGTCGCGCTGGGTGGTGGCAACGGTCGCGACGACGCCCTCTTTGAGCGTCATGAGTTTGACGCCGCGCGTGTTCCTGCCGATGGTGAGGATGTCCTCCGCGTGCATTCTTATGACGATGCCCGCCGACGAGACGAGCAGCACGTCGTCCTCGTCCGAGACGAGCTTCATGCCCGCAAGGCGCCCCGTCTTTTCGTTGAAGACGCCCGCCTTGATGCCCTTGCCGCCGCGCGTCTGGACGCGGTAGTCCTCGGGGAGCGAACGCTTGCCGTAGCCGTTCTCGGTGACGGTCAGTATCTCCGCGCCCTCCCGAAGCACGATCATATCCACCGCCTCGTCCCCTTCCGAAAGGGAGATGGCTCTCACGCCCGTCGTATCTCTGCCCATCGGGCGCACGTCCGCCTCCTTAAAGCGGATGCACTTTCCGGAGCGGCTCGCAACGAGGATATCGTCCTCGCCCGAAGAGAACTGCACGGAGATGAGCTCGTCGTCCTCGTTGATGCGGATAGCGATCTTGCCGCTGCGCAGGATATGGTCGAATTCGCTCGTCTTGGTCTTCTTGATGATGCCGCGCTTGGTCGCCATCACAAGATACCCCGTGCCGTTTTCCAGGACGGGCAGCATGGCGGCGACCTTCTCGCCCGCGGCAAGGGGCAGGATGTTGACGACGGCGCGGCCGCGTGCCGTCTTGTTGGCTTCGGGGATCTCGTACCCCTTGATCGAGTACACCTTCCCGAAATTACTGAAGAAGAGGATGGGAACGTGCGTGGAGCAGACGAACATCTGCTCGACGAAGTCGTCCTCTTTGGGGCGGTGCCCCGTGACGCCCACGCCGCCGCGGTTCTGGGCGCGGTATTCGGCGACGGGGAAGCGCTTGATATAGCCGCCGCCCGTCATGGAGATGACGACGTCCTCCTCGTCGATGAGGTCTTCGTCCTCGATCGCGCCGTAGTCGACGGAGATCTCCGTGCGGCGGGGGGAGGGATACTTCTCCCTGATCTGCATGAGGTCGGCGCGGATGATGGCGAGAACGCGCGCCTCGTTGGCGAGGATATCGCGAAGGTCCGCGATGGTCGCGTGCAGCGCGTCGAGCTCTTCTCTGAGCTTTTCCACTTCGAGGGAAGTGAGGCGCTGCAATCTCATCTCGAGGATGGCGTTCGCCTGCTTTTCGCTGAGCGCGAAGGCCTCGAGGAGCTTCGCGGTCGCATCGTTCTTATCGCGCGAGCTCTTGATGATGGCGATGACTTCGTCGATGTTGGCAAGCGCCAGAACGAGGCCTTCGACGATATGCGCGCGCTCTTCCGCCCGCGCGAGGTCGAAGCGGGTGCGGCGGGTGATGACTTCCTTCTGGTGTTCGAGGTAGTAAACTAAAATTTCGCGCAGGTTGAGGACTTTGGGCTCGGTGCCGTTCTCGACGAGGGCGAGAAGGATGATGCCGTCCGACACCTGCAGGTTGGTGTGCTTATAGAGAGAGTTGAGCACGACCTGCGCGTTGGCGTCGCGCTTGCAGTCGATGACGATGCGCATGCCGTCGCGGCCCGATTCGTCGCGGATGTCCGCAATGCCTTCGATGCGCTTGTCGCGCACCATGTCGGCGATGGTCTTGACGAGCTGCGCCTTGTTGACCTGATAGGGGATCTCCGTGACGACGATGCGGCTCCTCACGTTCGCGCCCGAGCCCACTTCCTCGATCTCGCACTTGGAGCGGATGATGATGCTGCCCTGCCCCGTCCGGTACGCTTTGCGGATGCCGCTCCTGCCCATGATGATGCCGCCCGTGGGGAAATCGGGCGCGGGGATATACTGCATGAGCTCGTCGACTGTTATTTCCGGGTTGTCGATGAGGGCGACGGTGCCGTCGATCGCCTCGGCAAGGTTGTGGGGCGGGATGTTGGTCGCCATGCCCACGGCGATTCCGTCCGACCCGTTGACGAGGAGATTGGGGAAGCGCGCGGGGAGCACGGCGGGCTCCATCTCGTTGCCGTCGAAGTTGGGGAAGAAGTCCACCGTCTCCTTGTCGAGGTCGCGGAGCATCTCGGCGGCGAGCTTACTAAGGCGCGCCTCGGTATAACGCATGGCGGCAGCGCCGTCGCCGTCCACCGAGCCGAAGTTGCCGTGGCCGTCCACAAGGGGGAAGTTGATGGAGAAATCCTGCGCGAGGCGCACGAGGGCGTCGTACACCGAACTGTCGCCGTGGGGGTGGAATTTACCCAAGACGTCACCGACGACGCGGGCGCACTTACGATAATCTTTGTCGTTGTAGAGGCCCATCTCGTGCATCGCATAGAGGATGCGGCGGTGGACGGGTTTGAGGCCGTCGCGAACGTCGGGAATGGCGCGCGACTTGTTGACCGCCATCGCATAGGCAATGAAGGAGCGTTTGAGCTCGTCGTCCACCTCGACATCGAGGATCTTGGTCATTGCCAGCGTTTTCTTAAATTCTTCTGTGAGCTCCGGGCTCGTCTCTTTCTTTGCCATATCGTTCCTTCCGGCGTCCCCGCCGTTTGTTTCTCCCGATCCCTCTCGGCTCTCTAGGAGTTATCGCTTCCCCTGCTTCCTAAAATACTTCCGCGAGCAAAACCACGCTTTTGCGCTGCGGGACTCAATTTGCCCTATGCTTAGGGCTTATTGTCCTTAGAATGACAAACAACGTTCGCGGGCGAAAACGCCGCTTAAAATCAACCGACCACACCCCTCACGGCATTTGTTTTGCGAAGCAAAAGAAATGCGTGAACTACACGTCAAGATCCTTCACCAACGTCGCGTTGTCCTCGATGAACTTGCGGCGGAGGGCGGGGCTTTCGCCCATTAAGATCGTGAACATCTTATCCGCCTCGACGGCGTCCTTCATGCTCACTTTGACGAGCGTTCTCGTCGCGGGGTTCATCGTCGTATCCCACAGCTGTTCGGTGCTCATCTCCCCGAGGCCCTTGTATCGCTGATAGGTGACTTTGTTGTTGTTCGCCGCGTCGTAGGCGGCTTTTTCCTCCTCCGAATAGAGGTAGACGTCCTCCTTCCCCTTGACGCTCGCCTTGTAGAGGGGCGGCATCGCCGAATAGACGTGGCCGTGCTCGATGAGCGGGCGCATATAGCGGAAGAGGAAGGTGAGGAGCAGGATACGGATATGCGCGCCGTCGACATCGGCATCCGTCATGGAGATGATGCGGTCGTAGCGCAGCTTACTCTCGTCGAAATCGTCCAGAATGCCGCAGCCGAAGGCGGTGATCATCGCCTTTATTTCCGCGTTTTCAAGCACGCGGTTGAGCCGCACCTTCTCGACGTTCAGAATTTTACCGCGGAGGGGCAGGATGGCCTGGAAGCGCCTGTCTCTGCCCGACTTCGCCGTACCGCCTGCCGAATCGCCCTCGACGATATAAATTTCGCACAGCTCGGGGCGGCGGTCGGAACAGTCGGCAAGCTTGCCGGGGAGCGCGCTCGTTTCCAGAACGCCCTTTCTTCGCGTGAGTTCGCGGGCGGAGCGGGCGGCGTCGCGCGCCTTCTGCGCCGTGATGCAGCGCAAAACGAGCTCGCGCGCTTCCTG
>URMI01000097.1 GCA_900548845.1 uncultured Clostridia bacterium
ATCTTTGCTCTTTTCTTCGGGCATCATCATCTGCTATGCGGCGGCGGATACCATTTACCGCCACCTGCAGGAGATGCGCCCCGCGACCGTCAACTATTCCCCGCTCATCACCTTCGTCGTCTTTATGGCGGGGCTCGCGCTTTTATTCGGGCTGCTCGTCTTCCGTCATGAGAAGACTTCGCTCGAGTCTTTGGGCTGTTCGCTCATCTGTTATCTCTATCCCTCCGTCTTTCTGCTCGTGCTCACGGGCTGCAACCATATGCCCGACTATTCGGAGATCGGCATTCTGTTCGTCTTCGTCATCTGCCCGTTTGCAGATAGTCTTGCTTACGTCTTCGGGCGGCTGTTCGGGCGGTGGCTGCCCAAAAAGCTCGCGCCGACGGTGAGCCCCAACAAGACGCTCATCGGGGGCTTCGGCGGGCTCGTCGGCGGGGCGCTCGGCGCGGTGTGCATCTTCTTCGTCTATTATGGCTTATTGGAGCCGTGCGACCTCAACACGGAGTGGCTCAACCTCGTCTTCTTTATCGCGCTCGGCGTGCTCACGGCGGCGTTCACGGAGTTCGGCGACCTCGTGGAAAGCGCCGTCAAGCGCAAGCTCGAGATCAAGGATATGGGAAGGCTGCTTCCGGGGCACGGCGGCATCCTCGACCGCATCGATTCCACCCTCTACGCGGGGCTCATCGTCTGTTTTGTGCTGACGATGCGCATCCTCGCCGTGGGCTGAGAATAGAGAAGGTGCGGATGGCATAGAATAGGGGAGGGCGGGCGCTCTCCCTGAAAAATCGGTATGGAGGCGGCCATGAAGATCGCATTGATCGGCTGCAGCGGCAGCATCGGCAGGCAAGTCGCCGAAGTCGTGCGGGAGCACCCCGCACATTTTTGTTTTTCCGCGCTCATCGGCGGGCGGGACAAAGCGGCGCTCTCGGCGCTTTGTAATGAGTTCCGCCCCGCCTTTGCGGGGCTTGCGGAGGGGGAAGAGGTCTCTCTTCCCGAAGGCACCCGCCTTCTGCGCGGAGAAGAAATTTTGGAGCACGCCTTCGACGGCGCGGACGTCGCCCTCATTGCGGCGGGCGGCTTTGCGGGGCTTGCTTACACCCTGCGGGCAGCACGGCTCGGCATAAAGATCGCCCTTGCCAACAAGGAATCGCTCGTCTGCGGCGGCGAGCTCGTCTTAAACTCCGTCAATAAGAGCGGGAGCGACCTCGTCCCCGTGGACAGCGAGCATTCGGCGCTCTTCCAGGCGCTCTCCTTCCGCAGAGATATGCCTTTTTCCAAACTCATTTTGACGGCGAGCGGCGGGCCCTTCTTCAAGCTCGGAGAAGAGGAATTAAAGACCGTGAAGGCGATAGACGCGCTCCGTCACCCGACGTGGAAGATGGGCCCCAAGATCACCATCGACAGCGCGACGCTCCTCAACAAGGGCTACGAGGTCATCGAAGCGAAGTGGCTGTACGGCGCGCCCTTCGAGCGCATCGAGGCGGTCGTGCATCCCGAGAGCATCGTGCATTCCCTCGTCTCCTTTCAGGACGGCGCGATGATGGCGCAGCTCGGCTATCCCGATATGAAGCTGCCCATCCAGCTCGCGCTCACCTATCCCGAGCGGCTGCCCTGCGTGAGGGAGCTCGATCTCGTCTCCCTCGGCGCGCTGCACTTCTTTGCGCTCCCGAAGGAAAAATTCCCCTGCTATTCGCTCGCCCTTGCGGCGGGGAAGGCGGGCGGCACCGCGCCCACCGTGCTCAACGCGGCGGCGGAGGTCGCCGTCCATGCCTTTTTGCAGGATGCGATCGCATTCCCGCGCATCGCAGATACGATCGAGGCGGCGCTTTCGGCGTTTGCGCGCGAGGACGTCACGTCCTTCGAGCAGCTCGCTTCTATCGACGCCCGCGCAAGGAGCTTTGCCCGTAACGTTATCTATGACTGAACTTCTCGCTTTCAATTGGGGCACGGTGGGTTCCGTGCTCCTCGCCATCCTCATTTTGCTTGCGATGATCACGGTGCACGAATTCGGGCACTACATCGTCGGCAAGCTTTTGAAGTTCCGCATCAACGAATTTTCCGTCGGCTTCGGTCCCGCGCTCTTCAAACATAAAAACAAGAAGACGGGGGAGCTCTTTTCGGTGCGCCTCATCCCGCTGGGCGGCTACTGCGCCTTCGACGGGGAGGACGGCATCGCGGCGGAGGAGGGGAACGCCCAAACGCCCGCCGAAGCGCCCGAGGAAGCGTTCGAGGAGTTCCGCGCGCCGCAGACGGCTGCTCCCGAAGAGGATATGAAAGACGGGATTTCCGAGGCGGAGCGGCTCATCCAAGCCTCTTCGACGACGCTGCAGCCCAAGGGGGAGCCCTTCACCAAGCGGCCGCCGTGGGCGCGCATCCTCGTGCTCGTCGCGGGGGCGTTCATGAACTACATTTTTGCGGTCGTCCTCATCCTCATCGAGTTCTTCGCCTGCGGACAGACGCTCATCGCCGTCTATGAAGTCGCTCCCGCCGAAGGGGAGTACGCCGCCTATTCGCTCGCCGATCAGGACATCATCCTGGAGGCGGACGGCAGGGACGTGTATCTCACGACCGATCTTCTTGCGGCGCTCCACGGCAAAAAGCAGGGCGATCTCGTGCCCTTCACCGTCTCCCGCGTCGTCGAGTGGGAGGAGGGCGCTGCAAAGCGGCGGGAGAAGAAGGAAGTCACCGTCATGCTGCGCGCGGACGTTCAGGATGCGTCGAGCGCCGATACCGACCTTCTATGGCGCGCGCTCGGCGCGGCGCAGGACGAAGAGGGCAACTTTTTGATGGCGAACGCCGCCGCCAAGTTCGGGTTTTTCGAAACCATCGGCCGCTCCTTCGTCTATTCCTTCAAGATCGCGGGCTCCATCTTCCGCGTCCTCGGCGAACTGTTGACGGGCAGGCTGGGGCTCGACGCCTTCGGCGGACCGGTTACGACCATCTCCATGACGGCGCAGCTCGCTTCGATGGGGCTCAGATATTTTTTGGAGATCGCGGGCTATATCGGCGTCAATCTTGCCGTCTTCAACCTCTTGCCCATCCCCGCGCTCGACGGGAGCAAGGTGGTGTTCACCGCCATCGAATGGGTGCGCGGCAAGCCCATCTCCCGCAAAATCGAGGCGGTCATCCACACCGTGGGCTTTTTGCTCATTTTGGGTTTTGCCCTGCTCGTGGATATTCTGCAATTTGTGTAAAATGAGGCGCGCCCGCGGAAGATCCGCGGGCGCGCTGCTGCAATATCGGGAGTGTTATGTTATGCCTGAGGGGGAACTGCCTGCTCCTGTGCCGCAGGCTGAGCGGCAGGCTTTGCGGTGTTGAAGCGCCTCACCTGCCTGACAAACGCCCTGGAGCTGAACAGGATGGCTGCCGCCACGATGGCGATGGCGATATCGGGCAGCACATAGCCCGCCTGATAGGTGAGGCTGTACAGCCACACGGGCTGACCTTCGGGCGCCCACATACCGAAGGCGAACATGCCCGAAAGGAAGTGCATCACGAAGCGCGAAAGCCCCGCAACGACGCCGCCGAGCGCGATCTGCACCTGGGGCGCCTTATCGAGTGCCTTGACCTTTGCAAAGCAGCCGGCAAGCCCGATGCACATGAAGGCGAGGGGATAGTCGAGGAGGAACTGCGCGGGGTGCAGGATGTAGGGATCCTGGAACGCCTGCAGAATGCCGTAGATGAACCCTGCGAACACGCCCTTTCTGGTGCCGAACATGTAGGAATAGATCATGAGGGGCACAAGGGAAGCGATGGTGATGGAGCCGCCCTGGGGCATCTTGACGATGCGAAGATAGGAGAGGGCAAAGCTCATGGCGATGCAGACGGCGGCATACGAGATGGCTTTGGTATCAAAGCCCTTCTTATCGCCCTTCCCCGTGAGGAAGGTCGCGGCGAGCACGGCGACGATGGCGACGGCTGCCGAAATGTAGAGGGCGACGGACTCGACTTCGTCGTTGGTGGTGCCGTTCATATCGGCGGCTTCGCCCGACTCATAGTAGATGCCCATGCAGACGAGGGAAGCAACGAGCGCTCCCGCGATGAGTACGCCCGAGATCGCATACGTCACGGCGCAGCGTTTGATAAAGAGCAGTACCGCGCTCACGGCGATCGCTCCGATGAGGGAGACGAGGGGGGCAAACAGGGTGAGGGTGATGCCGTCTTCCAGGAAGGTGAAGGTGAGCAGCGTGATGCCTACGGTGCATGCATAGACGACAAAGAAGATGAGGCTCGCTTTGAGGAAGGGCGCTCTCTTTTCGCCGCGGATGAGGAGCACGCAGACGAGGAAGGCAAGCGCGAGCGCGATGGTCGCCCAGAAGCAGACGCCGCGCGCGATGTTCATGGGCGAATCGAAGAGGATGGGGTACCACTCTGCGGGATCCGCCAAAAGGGAGTTGAGTAACATAAAAAACCTCCATAATTTTTTTGAGTTACCCGCCTCGGCGGACTGCCCGCATGATACGGAAAGCCCGTCGGATAAAAAAACGCCCGCAAAATACGCGGGCGGAACTTTTACCTTGAAATCCTGTCTTTCGTCCAAGCATTACCTTGCCCGATTCAAGTGGTATCATCTCAGCTTGTTACAGCACCCACGACGGATAATTCATTTGTGCTCTCATTATATTGCTTTGCGGCGCAAATGTCAAGGATTTTCGCGGTTTTTCGCGCCGCTGCGATTGTTTTTTGGCCGCCGATATGCTATAATATCTCCTGCGCGCATCTGCGCGGGGAGCATATTTTTATGGAACAGTTTTACGCCTATCTCGACCGCATGAAGTTCATCAAGCGCTGGCAGCTCATGCGCTCGGTGCGCGACGAGAACATCATGGAGCATTCGCACTCGGTGGCGGTCCTGACGCACGCCCTCGTCTGCATCGAAAACGGCGTCTTCGGCGGGCATATCGACGCGGAAAAAGCCGTCTTTTACGCTCTCTATCACGAAGTGAGCGAGGTGATGACGGGCGATCTGCCCACCCCCGTCAAATACTTCAACAACAGCATCCACGGCGAGTACGAAAAGCTCGAAAAGCTCGCCGTCGAAAAGATCGCAGACACCCTGCCGCCCGAGCTCAAAAAAGAGCTCTATCCCTATTTGCAGGCTGAGAAGCATTCGGACGAGTACCGCTTTGTCAAAGCCGCCGATAAGCTCTCCGCCTACATCAAGTGTTTGGAAGAGCTGCGCTCGGGCAACCGCGAGTTCGCCCAGGCGGAGCGCACGCTGCACGAATCGCTCGAACACATGGAGCTCCGCGCCGTCGCTTACTTTTTCGAGCACTTCATCCCCGCCTTCTCGCTCTCTTTGGAGATCGGAAGAGCGT